>NZ_JCABYM010000025.1:105893-115758 GCF_059499385.1 Limnoglobus sp.
GTAAGCCCGACGTGGCTTCATTACAGGCGACGAGCTTTACGTTCACAACAGGCCACCGCGGGCGTGTTGCCACGTCGGGCTTACGCCCCGACGCTCGCCTTGAATTGCTACGCGTACCCCAACTTCTCGATCAAATCGCCCCAGCGGTCGCGGACCTTCGCCCGTAGCTCCGGCGGCATCGGGTACTTGTTCGTCTCGTAGTTCTTGTTCCGCGCCGCGTACCCCTGCACCCGCGGCCGCACGGCGTCGAACCCGCCGAGGCCGAGGCCGGCGTACACCTTCTCCATCCCGCCGACCAGGTCCGTCACCAGCTCCTCGTACCGCACTTCCACCAGGTTCCCCGCCGGGATCAAGCTCCGCGCTTCCAGGTATCGCTCGTGGATGACGCGGAACTCGCGGAACACCTTCTCCTCGACCAGCGCGTCGTTCGCCGGCGTCTGGAGGCCGTGCTTCTTGCCGAGCGACTTCCACAGGTTCACGGTGCTGGGGAACAGGACGTGCGGGTCCCGCTGGATGTACACGAACTTCGCGTCCGGGAACAGTTCCAGCAGCGTCGGGATGCGGGCCGTGTGCGGCGGCGACTTCAGCACCAGCCGCCGCGGGTCGCGGTACGTCAGCGTCTGCACGAACCGGAGGAACGCCTTCTTCCAGTCCTCCCGCTGCCGCGGCGTCAGGCCGGACAGGTCGAGCGCGCCGGGGAAGATCGTCTCCCGGTTCGGGAACGCCAGGTCCGCGTAGGTGCTCGGCTGGCCCATCAGGCAGAGCGCGAACTCGTCTTCCTGCGGCCGCTCCCACCCGGCGGCCATGTTGTCCATCGGCCGCTTCTCCGGCATCAGGAACCAGAGGTGGTCCTTGAAGACCCGCTCGCTCAGCAGGATGTGGTTCGGCACGAAGCAGGCGAACGTATCCGGGAAGGCGTGCCGGTCGTCGAGGATGAGCAGCTCGTGCAAGAGCGTCGTGCCGGTCCGCCAGTGGCCGATGACGAACACCGGCGGCTGCACCTTCGTGTCCGCGATCCGACGGCCGTACAGCCCGTGCTGCATCCAGCGGAGGGCGGTGTGCGTGAAGCTCATGACGCCGACGCACCCGGCGATGTACCAGTACGGCGGCTGGACGGCGGCGCGGTTGGCGAGCAGGATGCGGAGCCACGCGAAGAGGTCGGCCCCTTCCCACAGACGCGGCGACCATTCGCGGGGTTTCGGGAGCACGTCGGCGGCACGCGGCGGGAGTGGGGTCATGGTTCGACATCCGTTTCGGGGCGGAGCGCACCATCAGTCAATCGGAAACGGCCGCCGCCGGCAACCCGCCGGCCGATTTCACCGCGCCCGCCGCGCCCACCGCAGCTTCGCCGACCGCGCCCGCGGGTTCGCCGCCTTCTCCGCCTCGGTCGGCCGGACCGGGTCGTCCGCCACCCGGTCGTAGACGCCGGCCCGCGCCCCGTCGCGGAAGGAAGCCTTGACCAGCCGGTCCTCGCCGCTGTGGAACGAGATGACCGCCGCCACGCCGCCCGGCTTCAGCACGCTCGGCAGAACTCGTAGCAACTGTTGCAGGTTCGCCAACTCGCGGTTCACCAGCATCCGCAGCGCCTGGAACGCCCGCGTCGTCGGCAGGAGCAACTGCTTCCGCTCCGGCGGCTGGCCGGGGCCGCGGACCGACCGCACCGGCACGGCGTGCCGGATGATGTCCCGCACCTCGCGGGTCCGGGTGAAGGGCAACTTCTCCCGCGCCGTGTGCAGCGCGGCGGCGATCTTCTCCGCCTCGTCCGGCGGCGTGTCCCCCAACTCGACGAACGCCGCGACGAGTTCCTCGACCGGCATTGCGTTCAGCAGGTCGGCGGCCGTCTTCCCGCGGCTGCGGTCCATCCGCATGTCGAGCGGCCCGTCCCGCATGAACGAGAACCCGCGGTCGGCGTCATCGACCTGCATGCTCGAAAAGCCGAGGTCGGCGAGCAGCCCGTCCGCCGCCTCGACCACCGACGCGACGCCGGCGAAGTTCCCGTGATGGAGCGCGAACGGGTTCCCGACCGCGGCCAGCTTCGGCTCGACCTTCGCCAGGTTCTCGCCGTCGAGGTCGAGCGCGATCAACCGCCCGGTCGGGTCGACCCGCTTCAGCAGCTCCACCGCGTGCCCGCCGAAGCCGAGGGTGCAGTCCACGACCGTGTGCCCCGGTTGAACGTTCAACGCTTCCAGGCACTCGGTCAGCATCACCGGGACGTGCTCGCCGGCGGCCGTGGACCGCTCGCCGGGGGCGCGGAACTGGCGGAACCACGGCTTCTCGCGGCGGGGCGGCATGTCGGCTCCTGTTCGCAAAATTCCGCTCTCGCGCGGCACGGCTACTACTATCCGCAGGCCCCGCGAGGAACACCCACTTTATGATCGACCCGCGGCAGTCCGTCCGTATTCCTTGCGCCGACATCGTAGCTCCGCGCGCAAGGAATGCGGACAAAATGGCCCGCCTCGCGCGTCAGTCGAGATTTCATCCCGCCGACGAAACCCGCACCGCAATCTTGACGGTTTGTCCCGGCTCTCGCGCGCGGCAATCAAAAGCGTGACATAGGGTGAAGCAACGACGCGGTCGGAACCCCCGCCGGAGTTCACTTTCTTCCTCAATCGTGACCCCGCCTATGCGAGCCCCCACCTCGACCATCGAACTACTCGACCTCGTGCGGAAGAGCGGCATCCACCCGTCGTCCCAACTGGACGACCGGCTCCGCACGTTCCCGAACCTGCCGGTGGACCCGACGCAGACGGCCGCCATGCTCGTCAAGCAGGGGATGCTGACGAAGTTCCAGGCGAAGCTGCTGCTCACCGGCCGGTACCGCGGGTTCCGGCTCGGGTCCTACGTAGTCAGCGAGCAGATCGGGCAGGGCGGCATGGGGGCCGTATACCTGGCCGAGCACGAGACGCTCAAGCGGCGGGTCGCGCTCAAGGTGCTGCCGCCGGCGAAGAACGACCCGAACGCGAAGCTCACCGTCGAGCGGTTCCTCCGCGAGGCCCGCGCCGCGGCGGCGCTCGACCACCCGAACATCGTCCGCATCCACGACGTGGGCCAACAGGGCGAGGTCCACTTCCTCGTGATGGAGTACGTCGAGGGGCAGACGCTCGAGGACCTGTTGCAGGCCGGCGGGCCGATCACCCCGTCGCGGGCCGTCGAGTACGTCGCGCAGGCCGCCGCCGGGCTGCAGCACGCCCACGAGAAGGGGTTCATCCACCGGGACATCAAGCCGGCCAACCTGATGCTCGCGAAGGACGGCACGGTCAAGCTCCTGGACATGGGGCTGGCCCGGTCGTCCACGAACGAGACGGACAAGCTGACGGAGCGGATGGACGAGGGGGCGATCGTCGGGACGGCCGACTTCATCTCGCCGGAGCAGGCGATGAACGCCCCGAACATCGACATCCGGACGGACATCTACAGCCTCGGGGCGACGTTCTTCGCGCTCGTCACCGGGACGCCGCCGTTCGCCGGGAACACGACGCAGAAGCTCGTCCAGCACCAGATGAAGGACGCCCCGTCCTTGACGACGATCGACAAGACGTTCCCGCCGGAGCTGGCGAAGGTCGTGGCGAAGATGCTGCACAAGAAGCCGGAGAAGCGGTACCAGTCGCCGGGCGAGGTCATCACGGCCGTGGCCGAGTGGCTGCCGAACGCCGGGGCGCAGCGGATGGTCGTCAGCCTGTCCGGGACGGACCTGGCCAACTCGGTCGAGATGCAGGCGACGCTCAGTGAGATCGCGAACAACGGGACGGCCCGGATCAGCAAGAGCAGGCGGCTGGGCACGGCCGGCGAGGTCCCGTGGAAGTTGTACGGCGGCGTCGGGGCGGCCGTGGCCGCGGCCGTCGTCCTCGTCTGCTGGATGATCTTCGGCGGCAGCCCCGCGGAGCCGGAGAAGCCGTTCGCCGGCAACCCGACCGGCGGCAACCCGGTTCAACCGCCGCCCGCGAACCCGAACCCGGCCCCGCCGGTCAACCCGGCCCCGACGAACCCGCCGGCCAACCCGCCGGCGAACCGGGTGAGCACGACCGTGACCCCGGCCGCCCGCGTCGTCCACGTGTTCGACGCGGCCGAGGTCGCGCCGGCCCGCGTCGTGTTCCAGAACGGCCAAAGCCCCCGGGAGGGGGAGTATCCGATCCTGCCGGCCGGGTGGCAGTTGCAGGTCTACGCGAAGGAGGCCGTCGGCGAGTTCCGCGCCCTGGACGTGGACGGCCGCAAGGCGTTCGCCGTCGGGAGCGTCGAGGGGGAACCCTCGGCCCAGCTCTGCTTCCGCCCGGAGCAGGGCGGGCTGAAGCCGTTCGCGGCCGGCCGCGTCTACGAGGCCCGGATCGAGTACAAGGTGGACGCGGGGGCGGGCGGGGCGAGCACCGTCCAGACGACCGGCGATTGGAAGAGCGTCGGCCACGTGAAGCTGACGGAAACGTCCTGGCAGACGGCGACCAACCGGTTCACCGCCCCGGACGTGCCCGTCCAGGTGACGTTCAAGGCCGACACGACGGCCCCCGGCAAGTTCCTCTACGTCCGGCGGGTCGAGTTCCTCGACGTGACGGACGGCCCGACGCCGGCCCCCGTGGCCGCGAAATTGGTGTACAAGCTCGACCTGTCCCGCCAGCAGCCGTTCCTGGAGGGCGGCCGGTTGGTCATGGGCACGGGCGGCCAGAAGGACTGGATGGTGACGAACCGGACCGGGACGGGTGCGTGGCCGGCGAACTGGAACGGCCGGCCGTGGCGGGAAGGGGAGGAGGCCGAGTTCTTCATCGAGTCGAACAACGGCCAACAGCAGATCGGGTCGCGGAACACCAAGGGGGCGGGGTCGGCGATGCTGTTTACCCCGGAAATCGCCGGGCTGAAGGGGGCGTGCCGGGTCGAACTGGAGTACCGGTCCGACGGGAAGACGAGTGCGATGCCGCTCGTCCGGTTCCTACCCGTCGCCCCGGCGCGGGACAAGGCGTTCGACCTGAAGAAGCTCGACCCGACCCGCGGGGCGTGGAAGACCGTCACGTTCGACGCCGACCTCAAGGGGGCGGCGGCCGGCCGGTTCGAGTTCCACATCACCGACCTCGGCGTCGGCGGCGAGCTCCGCATCCGCAAGCTCACCGTGTCCGCCCTCGACCGCCTCCCGGCGGCCGGCGGGGCCGGCACCGTCGTCTTGTTCCGGCTCGACCCGGCGGCCGTCCCGGCGTTCCGGGCCGTCAAGCAGGGGTCGCAGACGATCGAGGGGCAGCCGGGCACGTTCCCGAAAGGCGTCTACCTGCACGGCCACAAGAGGGAGACGCTGGCCGTCGTCGCCCGGGAGGACGTGGACGGCGTCCCGGCGTTCGGCATCACCCACCGCAACGACGTACCGTCCGCCCAGCTCGGGCTCGAGTTCGAGCGGGCCCCCACCGGGATCGGCCTGCCCCTCCAGGTCGGGAAGACCTACTCGTTGAAGTTCACCTACAAGACGACCGGCACGGCCGAGGGCGTGTCGTACTTCCAGGAGTACGGCACGTGGCGGCAGTTGAAGGTCCAAGAGCTGGCCCCGGCGGACGGCTGGAAGACGGTCGAGTACGAGGCGAAGAAGACGGACCAGCCGCTCCGGGCGGTCATCGACCTGAAGGGGACCGGCGACGGGAACACGCTGTACGTCCGCGACGTTTCGCTGATCGAGGTCGGTACGGGGGAGGCCCCGACGGCCGCCGCACCGGCGGGGTGGGCGTCGGCGTACAAGCTCGACCTGTCCGGCCAGCAACTGTTCAACGCCCGCGGCGGGGCCGAGCGGACCGGCGACCCGGCCGAAGACATCCGGTTCGTGCAGGCCGCGAAGGACGGGGCCGGCGACTGGCCGGCCGGCTGGCGCGGCGCGGGCTGGGACACGGACGCCGAGACGGCGTTCTTCGCGGTCGAGAAGAACGGCCGGATGACGTTGGGCGTCCGCCACCTCCGGCTGGCGGCCAAAAGTCCGAGTCGGGGGACCGGCATGATCTTCACCCCCCGCATGCCGCTCCCGGCCGGCAAGGTGACCCTCCGGTTCACCTACTCCTCGGACGGGGCCGGGGCGTCCGAGGCCCAGGTCAAGTTCAAGCCGGTCAAGCCGGTCGCCACCGCGTGGGAAGTCCCGACGCTCGGCAGCCTCCCCGGCACCGGCGGCAAGCCGGTCTCCCACGAGGCCGTCGTGGACCTCCGCGGGGCGACGGAAGGGTTCTTCGAGTTCCACAGCTTCCTCCCGAACCCGTCCCAGGCGTTCAACCTGTACGACTTCGAGGTGCTGCAACCGGGGGCCGCGTCCCCGGCCCCGCCGAAGCCGGCCAAGAACCTGGTCGAGGCCGGGACCGTGCAGGCGTTCGAGTTCGGGGCCGTCAAGCCGTTCCGCAGCACGTTCATGGACGGGAAGGCCGATTCCGACGGCGGCGCGAACCTCCCCGCCGGGGCGGGCATGAACTGTTGGAACAAGGCGTCGGTCGCCGAGTTCCGGGCCGAGGAGGTCGCCGGCAAGGTCGGCGTCGGCATGACGAACCTCAACGACACGAACAGCAGCCAGCTCCACCTGCACGACCTCACCGCGCTGGCGGCCGGTCAGTCGTACCGGATGAAGGTCGAGTACCTGACGAAGAACGACGCGACCGGGAGGCTCTCGGTCCGCCGGCCGAAGGAGAACTACCAGTCGATCGCGTCCGCCGAGTTGCCGGGAACGGGCGGGGCGTGGAAGACCGTCACGGTGGACTTCACCCGGCCGCCGGCCGGGGTCGAGGTGGACGCGCAGGTCGGCACCCCGACCGTCGGCGAGGGGAACACGCTGTACGTCCACAAGATCGAGATCGTCGCGCTGAAGGAACCGACGGCCGCGGCCCCGCCCGCGCCGCCGGCCCCCGCGGCGGGCGACGGCCCGGCCGTGTACGCCGTGGACTTCGCCGAGAAGGGGCCGTTCGAGTACACGATCGAGAACAAGAAGCCGAGCCTGGAGACGTGGAAGGTCCTCCCGGCCGGGGTGAAGGGGCTGACGTGGAAGGCCGAGTCGAAGGCCGAGTTCCGCGGCGTCACCGTCAACGGCCGGGCGGCGATGGCGGTGACGAACCTGAACGACGCGATCTCGTCCCAGGTGCAGGTGGATGTCGGCGACAAGGCCGGGGACAAAATTGCCGGCGGCAAGAAGTACCGGGTGAAGGTGGACTACCTGACGGCCAACGACGCGGCCGGCGTCATGGCCGTGCGGACGCCGAAGGAGAAGTACAGCCGGCTGGTGCAGGCCGACCTGCCCGGCACCGGCGGCGAGTGGAAGACGGCGACGCTCGACTTCGTCGCCCCGGCCGCCACGCCGGTCGATCTGGTCGTCGAGAACACGACGACCGGCGCGGGGAACACGCTCCACGTCGCGAAGGTCGAGGTCGTCGAGGTGAAGTAAGTTTCCACGTCCGAGAAACGGGTCGGGGGTCGGGCCGCGGGGTTCGACCCCCGACCCGTTTTCACGCGCCCGGGACTGGGAAAATCGTTGGACAACACCCGTTCTTGGCATATAAACACACTCTTCCGCCCCAGAAACCGTGTTGGGGGCGTTTCTTCGTTCCAACTGAGGTCGAACAAGAATCGACCTGGGAGGGTGATTTGTGGCGTTAATCGACGTGAAAGAGCTGCTCGACGCCGGCGTGCATTACGGCCACCGGGCCAGCCGCTGGAACCCCAAGATGCGGCCGTACATCTACGGCAAGCGGAACCTCATCCACATCATCGACCTCCGGGAGACGGTGCGCGGGCTACTCCGGTCCCACCGCTACCTGTCGCAGGTCGTCGCGAAGGGCCAACTCGTGCTGTTCGTCGGCACGAAGCGGCAGGGCAAGGACATTCTCGAACGCGAGGCCGCCCGGTGCGGCATGCCCTACGTCAGCGAGCGGTGGCTCGGCGGCGCGCTCACGAACTTCAAGACCATCCGCTCGCGGCTCAACCGCCTGGAAGAACTCGAAGCCATGTGGCTGCCGGAGGGGGACAACCCGAAGCGGCACGACATGACGACGTACATCGCCGGCATGATGAACGACGCCGGCAAGATGGACCTGAACAAGGCCCCGGACACGGCCCCGATCCGCCGGTACAGCAAGAAGATGATTTCGACGCTCAGCCGCGAACTCATCAAGATTCGGCGGAACCTGCTCGGCGTCCGCGAGATGAAGCGGGCCCCGGAAGTGCTGGTCATCGTGGACCCGAAGAAGGAGCACATCGCGGTGAAGGAAGCCCGGCGGATGGGCATCACCACGGTCGCCCTCATCGACACGGACAGCGACCCGGACCCGGTGGACCTGCCGATCCCCGGCAACGACGACTCGATCCGGTCGATCGAGGTCGTGCTCCAGAAGTTGGCGAACGCCGTGCTGGAAGGCCGGGCCGCCCTGCCGCCGGAGCAGCAGGCGATGTTGCAGAAGCCGCGGATCATCCCGAAGCCGGAAGCCCCCGCGCCGGCCCCGGCCGCGGAAGCCCCGGCGACGAACCCGCCGGCGGCCCAGCCTGTCGGTTAACCGGGAGTATATAGCCGCCGGCTTGCCGGCGGTTTTCGACACGACCCCCGCCGGCAAGCCGGCGGCTATATACGGACACTGCCAGAGGGACCAATGAGCACGATTTCCGCCGCCGCGGTGAACGAGCTTCGGAAGAAGACCGACCTGCCGATGATGGACTGCAAGAAGGCGCTGACCGAAGCCAACGGCGACATGGACAAGGCGATCGAAATCCTCCGCAGCCAGTTCGCGAAGGCGACGGTCAAGCGGGAGGGGAACGAGACGGCCGAGGGCCGCATCGGCATATTCGTGGACAACGCCGCGAAGCAGGCGGCGATCGTCGAGTTCCGGTGCGAGTCGGCCCCGACGGCGAAGAACGACCGCGTCATCGAACTCGTCGGCGAGCTGGCGAAGGCCGTCGCCACCGCGAACCCGGCGGACGTGCCGGCGCTGATGGCCGCGAAGCACGGCCCCGCGACCGTCAAGGAGCGGGTGGACGAGGTCGTCGGCGTGATCCGCGAGAAGATGATCGTCCAGAAGTTCGCCCGCGACACGGGGAACGTCTACGGCCAGTACATCCACCACGACGGCAGCGTCGGCGTGCTGCTCGTCTGCAAGGGCGAGAAGGCGGCCGACGAAGTGATGCGGGACGCCTCGGCCCACATCGCCGCGCTGAACCCGCAGTTCGCCCTGACGGCCGAGGTTCCCGCGGACCTACTGGCGAAGGAGAAGGAGCTGGCGATGGCGCACATCCTGGCCGAGCCGAAGAACCAGGGGAAGCCGCAGAACATCGTCGAGAAGATCGCGGAAGGCAAGATGAAGACGTGGCTGGCCGAGTCGGTGCTGACCGAGCAGCCGATGGCGAACGCCGCGAAGTACCCGAACACGACGGTCGGCCAGGCGCTCTCGAAGGCCGGGCTGACGGTGCTGAAATTCATCCGCTTCAAGGTCGGGGCGGTTTAATTCCTGACACTATTCACTGACACTGACACTGAGGTTCTCAATGCCGCATACCGAATCCGCGTGGAAGCGCCTCCGCCAGACGGAGAAGCGCCGCCGCCGCAACCGGACCGTCGCGAAGGCGCTCAAGGAGAAGCGGAAGACGCTGACCGAGGCGCTCAAGGGCACGGACGACGCGAAGAAGACGACCGAGGCGAAGGTCGTGGTGCAGGCCCTGGACCGCGCCGCGGCGAAGGGGTACATCCACAAGAACAAGGCCGCCCGGCTCAAGTCCCGGCTGGCGAAGAAGCTGAAGGCCGCCCCCGCGGCCGCGAAGTGACTCATCGCTAACGGCGCGAGCGGCGGGGGGGGGGGGGGGGGCCCCCCCCCCGGCCGCGGGGGGGGGGGGGGGGGGGGCGGGGCCCCCCCCCCCCCCGCCGGGGGCGCGATCACCCCACCCCGCAGAG
>NZ_JCABYM010000026.1:0-5949 GCF_059499385.1 Limnoglobus sp.
CTAACCCTCCCCCCCAAGGGGGGAGGGAATAAAGCCATGAGCCGCAAAGGTGGCTGGTGTCGGGCCTCGGAAAGCCTCGACCCAACCTACCAAGTCAGTTCCCCCCGGTCGCCTCGCTCCACGTCGGGCGGGTCGTGCGGCTGCCGCTCTGCCCCAACCCGGACTGCCGCAGGCCCGCGATCTTCCGCAGCGCGTTCGCCGTCGGGATCGCGCTCGACAGCAGCGGCGAGCCGACCCGGTGCGTGGCGGCCACGCCGATCCGCTCCGACTTCTGCTTCATCGGTTCCGCGTTCAGGTGCTGCGTCGCCACGAGCTGCTGGAGGAAGATCGCGATCCGGTTCAGCTCCTCGCCGGCGTGCTGCGTGCGGATCGCCCCCTCGGTCGTGTTCTGCGCCGCGTGGGCGACGGCCGTGATGTTCTGTGCGATCTCGGCCGTCCCCTTCGCCGCCTCGTGGATGTTCCGGTCGATCTCGTCGGTCGTCTGCTTCTGCTCGGCGACGGCCGCGGCGATCGTCGTCGAGGCGTGGTGGATGCGGTTGATGACGGCCGCGATCCGGCCGATGGCGTTCACCGCGCTGCCCGTCTCCCGCTGGATCGCCTCGATCTTCTGGCCGATGTCGTTGGTCGCCTTCGCCGTCTCCTTCGCCAGCTCCTTCACCTCGTTCGCGACGACGGCGAACCCCTTCCCGGCCTCCCCCGCCCGCGCCGCTTCAATCGTGGCGTTGAGCGCCAACAGGTTCGTCTGCTGGGCGATGGCGGTGATGACCTTCACGACCTCGCCGATCTCCCCGCTGCTCGCGCCGAGCCGGGCGATGGTCGTGTTCGTCGCCTCGGCCAGCGCGACGGCGTCCGACGCGATCTTCGTGGACTCGGTCGCGTTGTTCGCGATCTCGGTTATGCCGACGCCCATGTGCTCCACCCCGGTCGCTACCGTCTGCACGTTCAGGCTCACCTGCTCGGCCGCCGCCGACACAACGTTCGCCTGGCAGGACGTTTCCTCCGCGTTCGCGCTCATCTGCGAGCTGACGGCGCACAGCTCGTCCGCCGAGGAGGTCAACAGCGTCGCGTTCGACGCGACCTGCGCGAGCAGCGACTGCACCTCGTCGGAAGTCTTGTGCAGCCGCTCCTGGGCGACGACCCGCTTCGTGATGAGGTCCCACGTCACCATCGTGCCGATCCGGTTCCGGTACGAGTCGTGGATCGCGCACACCACGAGTTCGAAGTGCTCGTGCCCGAGCTTCATCTGCGAGCGGATCGGGAGCTTCGACTCGTCGGCCCAGTTCTCCCGCTGCTGGTCCGGGTGCTGGTGCAGCACGTCGATGTTCTGGCCGACGATCTGGTCGGCCGGGACCGGCAGGTACGGCTCGACGCCCTTCATCATCTTCAGGGCGGCGGCGTTGGCGAACTTGATCGCCCCCCGCTTGTCCGCGAACATCATCCCGGTCGGCGAGCTTTCGACCATCGACCGGGTGCGGTCGGCCTCCACGCGGGTGATCGCGGCCGTCAGCAACAGGGCCACGCTGCGGATCGTTTCGAGGCGGTGGTCGGACAGGTCGAGCGGGTTCTTGGAGAACACGTCGAGCGTCCCGACGACCCGGCCGGTGACGACGATCGGCACGCTGAGCGCCGCCTTGAACCCGGCCTGCCTCGCGGCCGGGAGGCGGGTGCAGTCGGCGAGCGTGGCTAGGTCGTGGACGAGGACCACGTCCCGCTGCCGCCACGCCCGGCCGTTCAACCCCTCGCCCTCGTGGAACTTCGCCGCGTGCGTGGCCCGGCGGAACTCGTCGCCCACGTCGCCGGAGTCGAGGACGAACTCCAGCCGCCCGGCCCGGTGATCGACGATCCAGTACGACCCGTACTCGTACCCGAACACCTCGCGGAGGGTGTCGATGGCGATCTGCGCCGCGTGCCGGACGCCCTTCGCCTCCAGGATGGCGCGGACCATCCGGCCGATGGCGGCGTTGTCCAGGGCGAACTCCTTCTCCCGGACGCGGGCGACGGCCAGTTCCTGCCAGTTGACGTACTTCGCGGCGAAGACGTTATGGATCTCGTCGAGGGCGCGATTGGCGGCGGCGGCCATCTGCCCGATCTCGTCGGCCGGGGCGTCGGTCGCGCGGCACGTGAGGTCGCCGTCGGCGAACGCCGCGAGCGCGCGGGTGACGCGGTGGATGGGGCCGGTGATCGACCGGGCGAGCCAGTACGTGACGGCGACGACGCCGAGGAAGGACGCGACGGCAATGACGCCGATGAGCCGCTGCTCGTGCCGGGCGTCCGCGCCGTCGGTGTCGATCAGGGCGAACGCGAGGCCGAGCGGGACGCCGACGGCGAGCAGGACGCCGCAGGTGAGCTTCGCCCGCAGGCTTTTGAACGCGAGGCGCGAGAACGGCCGCATGGGGTGGCACGGGGGCTAGGGGTCACGGACGACCGAACCGTCGTTGAAGTATCGGGGCAACCGGCCGGAAATTTGCGGGGGATGACGGAGGTGTCCGGCTGTCAGTCTGGCAGGCGAGATGGCCAAGATTCGCAAGATTTTACCCCCACCCCCCGGCCGTGAGACTTCGAGTCGCATTCGGCCGATGGGGTGGCCGGGATGCTCCCGTAGGGCGGGTCAAGTCTTTGCGCCGACCCGCCGGGGGTGACTGGAGGCGACGGCGGGTCGGCGCAAAGCCTTGACCCGCCCTACAAACCCGCCGGGGCGTTATGAAGTGCCACCCCGGACCGCCTTCGCCACGTCCAACACCAGCACCAGCTGCCCGCCGAGCGGGTACGCGCCGCGGATCAGCTCGCCGGCCGGGCCGCGCAACAGGTCCGCCGTCGGCTCGAACGCCGCGGCGTCCGCCTCGATCACCTCGCCCACGTCGTCCACCAGCAGCGCCTTCAACCCGTCGGCGGCGCGGACCACCAGGTTCAACGGCTGCGCGTCCCGGCCGCGGGGCGGCAGGCCCAGTCGCGGGCGGAGGTCGATCGTCGGCACGATCTGGCCGCGGAGGTTCATGAGGCCGGTCACGCCCGGCGGGGCGAGCGGGACGCGGGACGGGCGCTGCGGCCGCAGCACTTCCTGCACGTCCGCGACCGGGACGCCGAACGTGCGGCCGTCGAGCAGGAACGTGCAAATCTGATTCATACGGCCCCCGCCGCGAGATGCGCCCACGGGTCGGCGAGGCGGAGGGCCGTCGGCAGGTCGAGCAGCTCCGTCACGCGGCCCTGGAGGACGGCCGTGCCGGCCACGCCGGGCCGCGCGGCCGTGGCGTGCAGCTCGACCGCCGCCTCGACCACGTCAATCACGCGGTCCGCGGCCAGCCCGACGGTGCGGCCGCCGTCGCGATAAATGACGACGCAGACCGGGCCGGTGGGCCACGGGCGGGGCGGCTCGCCGAGCACGTCCGTCACCCACACGACCGGGATGATGTCGCCGCGGTGCTGCATCACGGGGAAGCCGCCGGCGCACTCGACGCCGGCCGCCGGCACCTCCTCCAGGCGGACGACGTGCCGCATCGGCACGGCCACCCGCCGCCGCTCGCCGACGCCGAGGACGAGCAGCGTCTGCACGTCCGCCGGTTCCTCGACCGGTTCGGTCGTCGGTTCGTCGGAAGAAACCGGAACGCCCGCCCTCGCGGCAAGGCCGAGGGCGTCGAGGATGAGGACCACGCCGCCGTCGCCGAGGATCGTCGCGCCGCCGTACACGGCCAGCGCCTTCAACTGCTCGTCGAGCGGCTTGACCACGATCTCCTGTGCGTCGAGGACCGAGTCCACGACCAGCCCGAACCGCCGCCGCTCGGCTTCGAGGACGACGACGTTCCGGTCCGCGGGCGGCGGCGTGTCGTTGAGCGCGAGGACGGTTCGCAGGTCCACGAGCGGCAGCAGCCGGTCGCGGTGGCGGAACACCGGGACGCCGTGCAGCGACTCGCCCCGCCCGGCCGCGGCGTCGAGCCGGAGGATTTCGAGCAGGCTGACCTGTGGGATCGCGAACCGGTCGCCGTCGCCCGTCACGACGAGGGCCGGGACGATGGCGAGCGTCAGCGGGATGCGCAGCCGGAGCGTCGTGCCGACGCCGACCGTACTTTGCACGTCGAGGCTGCCGCCGACCCGCTCGACGTTCGTTTTCACCACGTCCATGCCGACGCCGCGGCCGGATACGGTCGTGACCTGCTCGGCCGTCGAGAACCCCGGCGCGAAGATCAACATCGTCGCGTCGTGGTCGGTCATCCGGGCCGCGCGGTCGGTCGAGATCAACCCCTTCTCGACGGCCTTCGCCTTGACCCTCGCGGGCGAAATGCCGCCGCCGTCGTCGCGGATTTCGAGGACGACCTGGCCGCCCTCCTGAAACGCCCGCAGGCGGACCGTGCCCTCGGCCGGCTTGCCGCGGGCCGCCCGCACGTCCGGCTTCTCGATGCCGTGATCGACGGCGTTGCGGACGACGTGCGTGAGCGGGTCCTTGATCGCTTCGAGGATGCCGCGGTCGAGTTCCGTGTCGCCGCCGTCGCACTCCAGGCGGACCGTCTTGCCGAGGTGGGCGGCGAGGTCGCGGACGACGCGGGGGAACCGGTCCCAGACGGTGGCGAGCGGCTGCATCCGCGTCTTCAGCACCTGGCCTTGCAGGTCGCGGGTGACGTGCGCCAGCCGCTGCACGGCCCGGCGGGCGGCCGGGTCCGGCCCGTCGGCCGCGAACGCCGCGACGTGGTTCTTCGCCAGCACGAGTTCGCCGACGAGGTTCAGCAGTTGGTCGAGCACGCCGACATCGACGCGGATGCTCGCGTCCGCGGCGGACGCGTCCGGGGGTTTCCCTGGGACCGCGGGCGTCCCGCCCGCCACGGCCGCAGCCACCGAAGGCGGGTCACCGGCCACGTGAACGTGGGCGGGCGGGACGCCCGCGGTCCCAGGATTTACCTGCAATTCCGTGAGCCGCGCGACCAGCGCGGCGTAGTCGCCGTCGCCCTCGGCCCCGTCCGTCTCGATCCGCGCGAGCATCGCCCGCACGGCGTCGATCATCTTCAGAAGCGCCGTCGCGATCTCCGGCGTCAGCCGCAACAGCCCGTCGCGGAGGCGGCTGAGGAGGGTCTCGCCGGCGTGCGCGACGGCCTCCAGCTTCGCGAACCCGAAGAACCCGCACGTCCCCTTGATCGTGTGGATCGTGCGGAACACGCTCGCCAGCGTGCGGCGGTCGTCCGGGGCCTTCTCCAGCACGACGAGGTCGCGGTCGAGCTGGTCGAGGTTCTCGGCGCTCTCGACGAGGAACTCGCGGATGATGTCCTGGTCGGTCATCGGGGGTCTTTGCCCGGCAGGCGGGTGAACACGGACGTGCCGGCCGCGAGGAACTGCACGGCGAACGGGCCGAACGAGGTGCGGTACGCGAGCTGCTGCCGCGCGGCGGCGCGGTTCGCCACGAGTTGCAGCCCCTGGCCGCGGAGGACGATCGGCAGCGACATCCGGCCGCGAATTTTCCGCTTCTCCATCTGGAGCGTGACCTCGCCGGCGATGACGTTGACCAGTTCGCCGACGGCGTCGGCCATGTCTTCCGCGTCGAACGGGATGGCGAACCCACAGAACTTCTCGACCATCGCGACTCCGACTTCCTCCGTCACCATCAGCGTGAGCGACCACTTGGTCTCGCCGACGAACGAGATGACGGCGGCGAGCGTCTGCGCCGCCGGGGCGGGGTCCGGCAGCGGCACGCGGGCCGGCTTCTCGCCGAGGATCGTGTTCAGCGTGATCTCGATCCCGGCCGTGGCGGCGTCCGCGATGGCGGCCGGGAACGGCGTCTCGAACGGGGCGGGGGCGAGCATCGCGGCCTCGGGAGGAAGGAAAACCAGGTGGGCAGATTCCCGTCGGTCTCCGGCTTTGTTCCCTCCCCCCTTGGGGGGGAGGGTTAGGGAGGGGGGTAACCTACCCACCCCCGGTGAGGATCGCGTCGGAGGGAGGAAGCTCGGGGGGGGGGGGGGGGCCCCGCCC
>NZ_JCABYM010000027.1:0-115223 GCF_059499385.1 Limnoglobus sp.
GACGCGCTCACCCCCCTCCCTAGCCCTCCCCCCCAAGGGGGGAGGGAACAAAACCAGCCTCGCAAAGCCTCGGCTCACCGGCCAACGTCGTCACGCCACCTTCTGCATCGGCAACAGCGGGAGCACGTCCGGCCCGTCGGCCGGGCGGGCGACGACCGCCTTCACCGGCAGCCGCACCACGAACGTACTCCCCTTCCCCGGCCCGTCGCTCGCGGCGGTGATCGTCCCGCCGTGCTGGTCGATGATCTGGTGGCTGATCGACAGCCCCAGCCCGGTCCCGTTCCCCGTCCGCTTGCGGGTGAAGAACGGCTCGAACAGGTTCTGCAACACGTCCGCCGTCATGCCGCAACCCGTGTCGCGGAACACGACCTCGACGAACTCGCCCTGCGGGGCCGCGGCGATCCGTAATACCCCGCCCTCCTCCATGCTGTCGAGGGCGTTTACCACGAGGTTCAGCACCACCGACTTCAGGTCCGGCGGGTTCACCGCGGCCACCAGGTACACCGGCGAAAACTCGATGCTCTTCCCGCGGCAGTTCGGCAGCGGCTTCGCCACGTCGATCACGTCCTGGAGCAGCCGGCCGAGGTCCGTGACCTCCCGCCGCCCCTCGCCGGACCGGCTGAAGTCCAGGAGCTTCTGCGTGATCTGCTTGCACCGGAACGCCTCCTGCTGGATGACCCGCAGGTACTTCGCCAGCACCTCCGCGTCCCCCGGTGAGAGGCGTTTCGTCAGCTCGTCCACCCGCCGCTCGAGCGCCTCGGAACAGAACGCGATGGACGCGAGCGGGTTGTTGATCTCGTGCGCGACGCCGGCCGCGAGGAACCCGACGGACACCATCCGCTCGGACCGCACGAGCTGCCGGCTCCGCTCGTTCACCTGCCGGGCGAGGTCGGCGTACACGTCCCGCAGCCGGGCGGTCATCGTGTTGAACTCGTTCGCGAGTTCCTCCAACTCGTCCTGCGAGCCGAGGCGGATCGGGCTGTCGAAGTCCCCGGCATGGACCCGCTGAACGCCGGCCTGGAGCTGCCGGATCGGGCTGAAGACCCAGACCTTGAAGTAGTAGAGCAGGGTGAAGATCAGGATGACGGCGATGACGGTCGCGGTGACGGCGATGACCGTCCCGCGCTTCCGGTCGGAATCGGCCTGCGTGAACGAGTACTTGATGTCGGCCCCGAGCAGGCTGAACAACTCGGTCGATTCCTGTTTGAGTTCCGAATGGAGGCCGCGGATCGCGTCCTCGTCGATCAGCCGGCGGTCCCCCTGCGAGCTGATGGCCGGGCCGCGGTTGACGACGCCCTTCCGCATGGCGGCGAGGGACCCCTCGATCCGGGTCAGGGCGTGCCGCTCGCCCTCGCCCTCGTCCGGGTCGTTGCGGCGGTACGGGTCGGTCGTCCGGAGGGTCTCGCGGTAGTACGCGACCGCCTTCTCGGCCTCGGTCAGTTGCACCAGGATGTGGGCCTGTTCCTCCTGGCGGGTCTTCGGGCTGCCGTCGGCCATCGCGTGGATGATGTCGCGGAGGATGATAATGACTTTGATCTGCTCGAGCTTGTGGTTGGCCAGCCGCTCGGCCTCGACGTAGGAGGTCAGGCCGAGCGCCGCCCCGCTAATGAGCAGGCCGATGCTGGCGATGACCAGGACGAGGCCGAAAACCAGTTTGTGCCGCAGCCGCCACGGACGGGCCACGCGCAGCCTCCTTGCCGCGTTGAACCGACACCCACGATTCGGGACGGGGACAATACCAGAGTCGTTCTTACAACGGGAGGGCAATTTTTTCAGAAGGGGTCTGGGGGCTGGGGAATGGGGTCTGGCAGAAACAGATCGGGGTTGACATTGAGGTATTCAACCCGCCCCGGACTTCTGCCAGACCCCAGACCCCAGACCCCATACCCTATTCCCCATGCCAACCACACCCGTGCCCGTCGGCCCGCACGCCGTCGGCGGCGGCAACCCGCTGCTCTTCATCCTCGGCCCGTGCGTCATCGAGTCGCACGACCACACGCTGCGGGTCGCCGAGACCGTCCGCCGCATCGCGGACGAGCTGAAGATCGCCGTCGTGTTCAAGGCGTCCTTCGACAAGGCGAACCGCAGCTCCGGGAAGTCGTTCCGCGGCGTCGGCCTCGACGCCGGATTGAAGGTGCTCGAAGCGGTGAAGCAAACTTTCGGCTTCCCCGTCACGACCGACGTTCACGAGATCGCGCACTGCACCGCCTCCGCGGGCGTCATCGACATCTTGCAGATTCCCGCGTTCCTCGCCCGACAGACGGACCTGCTCGAAGCCGCGGGGAAAACCGGCCGCGTGGTGAACGTGAAGAAGGGCCAGTTCATGGCCCCGTGGGACATGAAGAACGTCGTCGCGAAGCTGCGGGAGGTCGGGAACCCGAACGTACTCCTCACGGAACGCGGCACGACGTTCGGCTACGGGCTGCTCGTCAACGACATGCGCTCGATCCCGTGGATGCAAGAAACCACGGCCCCGGTGATCTTTGACGCCACGCACAGCGTACAGACCCCGGGCGCGCTCGGCGACCGGACCGGCGGCGACCGGAAGATGGTCCCGACGCTCGCGAGGGCGGCCGTCGCGGCCGGGTGCGACGGGCTGTTCCTGGAGACGCACCCGGACCCGGACCGCGCCCCGAGCGACGGCCCGAACATGATCCCGCTCGCGGAACTCCCGGCGAGCCTGAAGGCGTGCCTGCGGGTTCGCGAAGCCGTAACTTCGACGTGATACTTCCCCCACCGAGACGGACATGCCCCGAACCCTCTTGTGCGTGACGGTCGTAGCGGTCGCGCTGGCCGGATGCACCACGAAGCCGCGGACCGACCTGCCCGGCGGCGACACCGCGACGAGCCAGGCCGACCCGTGGCCGACGGCCGCGACCACCCTCCGCAAGCAGCCGGACCTCGGCGGCGCGCGGCAGGTCGTCTCGCAGCTGACCGCCGACCTCGCGAACAACCCGAAGGCCGAGGCCCCGGCCGCCCTCCCACCGGACGCGGTCAAGCAACTCGCCGACCTCCTGCGGCTGACGCCGGGCGAGACGAAGGAAATCTCCGGCGGCACGTACACGACCCTGGACGCCGCGTACCTCGGCGAGTGCCTGCTACTCCGCGACGCGGTCCGGTCGCTCGACCTCGGCAACCACTCGCCCGAGCGCAAGGCGCAGCTCGCGTTCGCCTGGGTCTGCCGGCAGGTCTACCTCCGCCAGGGCGTCATCCGCGTCGGCAACGGGCTGACGTACTCCCCGCCGCTGCCGCCGCAGTACGCCCTGCTCCGCGGGTACGGCACGGGGCTGGACCGGGCCTACGTCTTCCTCGCCGCGCTGCAACAACTGGGGTTCGACGGCTGCCTGATCGGCCCGCCCGGCCGGGAGCAAGCCCCGAGCATCGCGATCGAGAACGACAAGCCGACGAAGGGGCCGTTCTGGGCCGTCGGCGCGCGGACGGCGGACGGCCAGGTGCTGCTGTTCGACCCGTGGCGCGGCCAGCCGTTCCCCGGCCCGAACGGCGGGGTCGGCACGCTGGCGGAAGTCCTCGCCAACCCGGACCAGATGAAGCCGTGGATGGAGGACAAGAACACGCCGTGGGACGTGTCGGCCGCGGACGTGAAGGCGGCCACGGCCTACGTCGCCGTCCCGTTCATGGCCGTGACGCCGCGGATGAAGATGCTGGAAGAGAAGGTCGCCGCCGAGGTCGGCGTGAAGGCGTACCGGAACCCGGTGGAGGCCGTGGCCCGCCTCGGCCCGGCGGCGAAGGTCTGGGCCTCGCCCGACCCGTTCTGCCTGACCCGCGCGCTCGCCTCGTTCCTGCCGACGGAAGACGGCGGCACGGACGCGACGCCGGTGAAGGAACTCCGGCTGCTCGACCAAGTTTCGCGGTTCGGCCAAGTGCCGAGCGAGCTGTACGCCCCGCCGCCGGACATCGCCGCCCCGGAACTCCAGGCCGGCTTGCGGACGCGGTTCGTCGTGCGGTTCCTCGAGTGGGTCGTGGACGCGAACCCGCGGGAGAAGATTCACCGCGGCCAGTTCAACGAGGTCATCCGCGGGATGATCGACCGGGAGCAGAAGCTGAACGCCCTCCGGGACCGGTCGCGGGGCGCGGCCGTGACCGAGGGCGACCTCGCGAAGTGGACGCAGACGGCGAACGAGCTGTACCAGAGCCTGTCGGCCGCCCGGCTGCCGCAGAACGCCGGCAACCTGCCGGCCGCCCAGGCGGCGCTCGAGCAGTTCTGGGGCCAGGGCGGGGCCGTCGTCCAGCAGATCGAGGACACGACGATGGTGCCGGTCGGGCTGGCCGAGGTCGGGTACTTCGTGGCCGTGTGCAAGCACGAGCAGGCGGAGCGGGCGGGCATCCGGATGCACCGGACGCCGCCGGCGGACAAGGGCCGGGCCGAGGCCGAGCGGGCGACGAAGGAGGCGTGGGCCGTGGCGAAGGACGCCTGGGGCCGCTACCTCGCCGCGGCGGAGCCGTACCTGAAGCTGAACCCGGAGCGGACGGCCCACGCCCGCAAGCTGGCCGAGCGGGCCGGGACGTTGGCGGTCAATCCGACGGCCGCGTGGTGAATGAGGTCCGACGTTTCGGGTTGCCCGATATAGCCGCCGGCTTGCCGGCGGGGTTTTGGGGGTCGCAAACCCCCGCCGGCAAGCCGGCGGCTATATCTGCGGCCGGAACCGATTGCACTCGTCCCGGAATCGGGTAAGAATGACGGCACACGAGGAACCAACCACCCAGGTGATTCGCCCATGCGTGCGCGACTGATCCCGGTCGACGGCGGCCCGGCGCTGGAACTGGCGAAGGACCTCACCCTCGTCGGCCGGAACGACGACTGCGACATCTTCATCGACCACAAGAGCGTGTCGAAGCAGCATTGCGTGCTGGTGAAGACGGAAGGGCTGGTCCTCGTCCGCGACCTGGGGAGCACGAACGGCACGCGGGTGAACGGCCAGCGGATTCGGCGGGCGGCCTTGCTGCCGAACGACACGCTGGCCATCGCGAACTTCAAGTACACGGTGAAGTTCGGCGAGGAGCCGAAGGGGGCCAAGAAGGACGAGAAGACGATCGAGGAGGACAAGCCGATCAAGGTCAACGCCCTGCCCGACAACTACACGTCATAAGTTGAGACATGGCCGAGATCATTACGTTCGGCGAGGCGATGGTCCGCCTCGCCCCGCCGCACTTCCAGCGGATCGAGCAAGCCCGGCAGCTCGACGTGGAGGTCGGCGGCGCGGAGCTGAACACGGCCGTCGGCCTCGCCCGACTCGGCCGGTCCGCGGCGTGGGTGTCGCGGCTGCCGGACAACCCGCTCGGCCGGCTGGTGGCGAACCGCGCCCGCGAGGCCGGCGTCGAGCCGCTCGTCAAGTTCGTGGACGACGGCCGGTGCGGGGTCTACTTCCTGGAGTTCGGCGCGGCCCCGCGGGCGAGTTCGATCCTGTACGACCGCAAAGACTCCAGCATCTCCCGCGTCTCGCCCGGCGAGTTCGACTGGCCGACGATTTTTGCCGGGGCGAAGTGGTTCCACGTCACCGGCATCACGCCCGCGATCAGCCCGAGTGCCACGGCCGTGACTGACGAGGCGCTACGGGCCGCGAAGGCGGCGGGCGTCGGCACGAGCATCGACCTGAACTACCGCTCGAAGCTATGGACCCGCGAGGAGGCCGGCCGCACGATGGGCGAGCTGCTCACCCGCTGCGACCTGCTGCTCGCCAGCGAGCCGGACGCGGAACACCTGTTCGGCGTCACCGGGAGGGACTTCGCCGAGGTCGCGAAGAAGCTGATCGACCGCTTCGGGCTGAAGATGGTCGCCGGCGTCCGCCGGGCGACGCCGCTCGTGTGGCGGAACACGTTCGGCGCGGTCGGCTTCTTTGAGAATAAGTTGTTCACGACGGCCGACTACGAGGTCGAGATCGTGGACCGGCTCGGCGCGGGCGACGCGCTCGCCGCCGGGCTGATCGACGGCGTGCTGGCCGGGGACTTCCAACGCGGCCTGGACGTGGGGGCCGCGATGGGCGCGATCAAGCACACCATCCCCGGCGACCTGCCCTGGGTTACCCGCGAGGAGATCGACGAGTTGCTGACGGGCCACGGCTTGAGGATTCGCCGATGAGCGAGTTCTACCTTTCGCGCGAGCAGGTTCGCGAGCTGGACCGCCGGGCGGTCGCCGGGTACGGCGTGCCGGGCGTCGTGCTGATGGAGAACGCCGGCCGCGGCTGCGCCGAGCTGCTGATGCAGCTCAACCCGGCCCGCGAGCCGACGGCCATTCTGTGCGGCCCCGGCAACAACGGCGGCGACGGGTTCGTCCTCGCCCGCCACCTCGACAACCGCGGGTGGCCGGTCGAAATCTTCCTGGTCGAAGGCTACCTCCCGGCCGACGCGGAGATCAACTTCGAGATCGTGACGAAGACCGGGCTGCCGGTCCGGTCCATTGCGGACTGGCGGCCGGCGGCCGGGTGGGTCGTGGACGCGCTGTTCGGAACGGGACTGAGCCGCGGGCTGGGCAAGCCGCTGGACGCCGTGGTGGCCGCGATCAACGCGAGCGGGCTGCCGGTGTTCGCCGTGGACATCCCGTCCGGGTTGGACTGCGACACCGGCGAGCCGCTCGGCCCGACGGTCCGGGCGGCGCACACGGCCACGTTCGTGGCGGAGAAGCTCGGCTTCCGCAACCCGGCGTCACGGGCGTGGACCGGCGAGGTCCACGTCATCGACATCGGCGCGCCGCGGAAGCTGGTGGACGACTACCGGCCATAGTAGTAGGCACACTCCGTGTGCCGTCTGCTGTCGGTCACAGCGACTCCGTGCGAGTCTCCTCGGCGGGAAGGAGACGGCACACGGAGTGTGCCTACTACTATGAAAACGGCCTCATGGACGCGCTCGCGTTTCTCGACAAGGCGGCGAAGCAGAAGCGGCAGCCGGTCTACGCGCTCGTCGGCGACGAGGACTTCCTCAAGCGGCACGCCCGCGAGGCGATCCTGGCCCTCGTCCTCGGCGACGCCGACCACGACTTGGCCGTCTCGCCGTTCCCCGGCGACCGGCTCGACTTCTCGACCGTCCGCAACGAACTCGACACGCTCCCGTTCCTCGGCCCGGCCCGCGTCGTCGTCGTCGAGAACGCCGACCCGTTCGTGACGAACCACCGTGAAAGCCTCGAACGGTACGTCGCCGCGCCGAGCAAGATCGGCGTGCTAATCCTGGACTTGAAGACGTTCCCGGAGACGACGAAGCTGGCGAAAGCCCTGCCGGACGCGGCGAAGGTGGTGTGCAAGGCCCCGCCGGCTTACAAGCTGCCGGAGTGGTGCGTCGGCTGGGCGAGGGCGCGGCTGAACGCGAAGCTCGACCTCGACGCCGCGAACTTCCTCATCGAACTCGTCGGCCCGCAGATGGGGCTGTTGGCGCAGGAACTCGAAAAGCTGAGCGTCGCCGTCGGCGCGAAGGGAAGGATCACGGCCGAGGCGGTCGATTCGCTCGTGGGCCGCAGCCGGGCGGCGAACGTGTTCCACATCCTGGACGCAATCGGCGACAACAAACCGGCCGTCGCGCTGAAGTTGCTGACGGAGCTGTTCGAGGAGGGCGAGGACCCGCTCGCGGTAATGGGGCCGCTGACGGCGCAACTCCGCAAGCTCGCGACCGTGGGGCGACTGACGACGGAAGGACAGTCGCTGGGAGTGGCGATGGACAATGCGGGCATCGCGAAGTGGCCGCAGGCCCGGCAGAACTGCGAGAAGCAGGTGAAGCACCTCGGCCGCCGCCGGCTCGACAAGCTGACCGAGTGGCTGGTCGAGATCAACCTGGGGCTGAAGGGCGGCAGCCACCTCCCGCCGCGGGTGCAGGTCGAGCGGCTGGTCGTGAAACTCGCCCGCCCGCGGGCGTGATTCCCGGCTTCAACGTCACCCCACCGGGTCGGTCACCTGAATCGTCACGTCCGGGCCGGCCGGCGTGTCCGCGATCTCCATCGGCAACTCGTATGCTCGCTCCTGATGTCGGTACCGCACGAGGCCCAGCTCGTACCCCGGCCGGCCGTCGCGGAGGTCCGGCAGCCCGGCCCACTCGCGGAGTTCCGCGATCACGTCGAAGTGCAGCCACCACGGGACGAAGTTCCACGTCCGCCAGCCGCGGTCGTTCCGCATCGCGATCGAGCTGCCGTGCTCCTGCGGGGCCATGCGGATCATCGTCATCCGCTCGCGGATCGCGTCGGCGAAGATGCCCTGGATGAGCCGGGCGACCGGCGGCACGGCCAACGACCCGACCGGCCCGCCGTCCGCGACCGCGGACTCGGCCGGGAATCCGAGCAAGAGCGCCCGCACGGCCGTCTCCTCCCGCAGGGCGGCGTAGCTCCGGTCGGTCGCCGCCTGCAACTCCGCGGCGTCCGCCCCGACGCAATGCACCTGCCCGCCGAACAGCCGAACTTCGTCGCGGGCGAGTTTCGCCTTCAGTTCCCGCGGGCGGGCGGACGCCACCACGAGCGTCCGCTCCGTCCACGCCCGCGGCGGCCCCGGCGGGTGCCACCCGGACCACTCGACCGGCAACAGTTTCTGGTCGCGGGCCGTCCACTCCCAAACCTGCGACGTGACGGCCACCGGCATCGTCAGGTTTGCCAGTTTCACCGTGACGTTCGCCGCGGGCAGGAGGTTCAACAGGCCGGCCGCCTTCGCGACGAAGTCCGGCAGCGCGAGCGTCAACTTCGCGACCACGTCCTGGGCCGCGGCCGCGCGGCGTTCGTGTCGCTCGGCCGGGAGCATCGGGCCGTAGTGCGTGACGGTCCCGAGGCGGATGAAGTGCGCCCACGCGGCCTGGTCGGCCGTGCCGATGTCGTCGAGCCAGTCGGCGAACACGAGCCGCGGGAGTTCGTCCGCGGGGTCGGCGAGGGCCGCCTTGAACAGGGCGTTCGCTTCCACCGGCGCGGCCATCGCACGGACTCCTTTCGATATGCTTTACCCATCATAGCCGCCTCCACCCGCCGGGCCAAACATGCTGCCGCCGCACGTCCGGGCCGTGTTCTTCGACGCCGTGGGGACGCTGATTCATCCGGCCGTCCCCGCCCCGCGGAAGTACGCCGACGCCGCCGCCCGCGCCGGGCTGACGCTGACCGAGGGCGAAGTCCGCGCGCGATTCGTGGCGGTCTTTCGCGATGAGGAGAAACGGGACCGGGAAGCGAGCTGGGTCACGTCCGAGGAGCGGGAGGTCGCCCGGTGGCGGCACGTCGTCGCGCGAACGCTGGCCGGGGCGGCCGACCCCGACGCCCTGTTCCGCGAGCTGTACGACCACTACGCCGAGCCGGAAGCGTGGGCCGTGGACCCGGTCGCTACGCGGGTGTTCGCCGAGCTTCGCGGCCGCGGGTTAGTGCTAGGGTTGGCGTCGAACTACGACCGGCGGTTGGAAGCAGTCGTGGACGGGCACGCGGAACTGCGCGGCCTGTTGCCGAACGTCGTCATCAGCTCGCGGGTCGGCCACCGCAAGCCGGGCGGCGCGTTCTTCGCCGCCGTGCTGGGGACTGTCAACGGGCTGTCACCGGACGAGATCGCGTTCGTCGGCGACGACGTGGAGAACGACTACGCCGGCGCGACGGCGGCGGGGATGCTCGCGATCCTGCTCGACCCGCAGGGTCGGCATCCGAACATCGCGAACCGGGTGGCCGCGCTCGACGAGTTGCTCAGGCCAGAATCTCCTTGACGACGTGGCCGTGAACGTCGGTCAGCCGGCGGTCGATGCCGTCGTGCCGCACGGTCAACTTCTCGTGGTCCAGGCCCAAGAGGTGCAGGATCGTGGCGTGAACGTCGTAGCAGTAGAGCTTCCCGTCCGCGGCCCGCCACGACCACTCATCGCTCGTGCCGTAACTGGTTCCGCCCTTGACGCCGGCCCCGGCGAGCCACGCGACGGACGTGCCCTGGTTGTGGTCGCGGCCGGTCGCCCCCTGCGTGAACGGCTGCCGGCCGAACTCCGTGCTGCAGACGACGAGCGTGTCCGCGAGCAGCCCGCGGTCCTTCAAGTCCTTCAACAGGGCGGCCGTCGGCCGATCGACCTGCCGGGCGATGGCCGGCAGCTCCTTCACGATGTCCGTGTGGTTGTCCCAGTTGTTCGTCGGCCCGCCCGCGCCGCTCCAGACCTGGACGAACCGCACGCCCCGCTCGAGCAGCCGCCGGGCGAGCAAGCACCGCTTGCCGAAGTCGGCGGTCACCGGGTCGTCCGCGCCGTACAGGTCGCGGGTCGCCTTCGTTTCCTTCGCCAGGTCGAGCGCCTCCGGGGCGTGCCGCTGGAGGTTCGCGGCGAGTTCGTAGCTGGCGATGCGAGCTTCCAGCCGCGAATCGCCGGACCGCTCGTCCGCGTGCCGGCGGTTGATCTTCGCCAACAGTTCGCGGCCCTCGGCGTCGGCCTCCGGCGTGACGAGCGGAACCTTCCCCGACGGTTGCAGGTCCGGGATCGGCGGCGTGCCGGCGGCGTTGAGGATCGTCGCCTGGTGCGCGGCCGGCAGGAAGCCGGCGGAAAAGTTCCCCTTCTGGTTGTACGGCAGCCCCCGCGCGTCCGGCAGCACCACGAACGTGGGCAGGTTGTCGGACAGCTTCCCGAGGCCGTAGGACAGCCACGCCCCCAGGCACGGGAAGCCGGGGCGGGCGAACCCGGTGTTCATCATGTAGCTGGCCGGGCCGTGGACGTTCGATTTCGACGCGACGGCCATCAGGAACGCCATCTCATCGACGTGCCTCGCGACTTCCGGGAAGACGCTGCTCACCCACCGGCCGCACCGCCCGTGTTGTTGGAACGCGAACGGCGACTTCATCAACTTGCCGGGCACGCTGGTGACGCCCTCGACCTTCTCCTTCGCGTTCGGCTCGAACGGCTGGCCGTGCCGCTTCTCGAGTTCCGGCTTGTAGTCGAACGTGTCCGGCTGGCTGAGGCCGCCGTTGAGGAAGATCTGGACGACCCGCTTGACCTTCGGGGCGGAATGCGGAGCGGCGGACGTCATCTGTGCGAGCGCGATCCCGCCGAGGCCGCCGCCGAAGTGCCAGAGGAAGTCGCGTCGTGTGGTCATTGTGTAGGGTGGGCATTGCCCACCGTTCTCCGTGACGGTCACCCGCGTCGGTGGGCAATGCCCACCCTACTAATCGAGAAATAGAAACTCGTTCGAGTTCATCAGCACGCGGCAGGCGTTCGCCAGCCCGTGCTTCTTCGCGTAGGCCACCAGTTCCTCACGCTCGGCCGCGGTCGGCGCGCGGCCCCACAGCCGACGGCAGGTCGTGTCCACGTCCTTCGCGGACGCGGCCATCGCCTTCGCGTGGGCCAGGATGAAGTCGTTGTTGAGCAGCGCCAGCGACTGCGGGGCCGTAACCGACGAGTTCCGCGTCGGCGTCAACTGCGACGCGTCCGCCCCGTCGAGGCAGTCCACCAGCGGGTCCGGCAGCGTGCGGAACACGAACCGATAGACGCTCCGCCGGTGGCCTTCCGGCCGGTCCCAGTCGAACTTGTCGTACTCGACCGTCGGCGTGACGTGGATGCCGGGCTTCATGGAAAACTGCTGGTCGGACGGCCCGCCGCGCCGCCGGTCGAGCCGGCCGCTGGCCAGCAGGATCGCGTCGCGGACTTGCTCCGCGTCGAGCTTCGTCCGCGGCATCCGCCACAAGAGGCGATTGTCCTCGTCTTTCGATCTCGGATCGGGGATCGCGGAACGCGGAACGGAAGACGTTTGCCGGTAGGTGGCACTCGTCACCAGCAGCTTGTGCAGCTTCTTGAGCGACCCCTTCGCCTCGTCGCGGAACCACACGGCGAGCCAGTCGAGCAGCTCGGGGTGCGACGGCTTGCCGCCCATCTTGCCGAAGTCGTTCGGCGTGTCCACGATCCCGCGGCCGAAGTGCCACTGCCACGCGCGGTTGACGATGCTCCGCCACAAGAGCGGGTTCATCGGGTCGGTCAGCCACCTCGCGAGCGCGGCGCGGCGGTCGCCTTCCGCGTGGTTCTCCGCGAGGGCGAAGTCGCCGGGCAGTTCCGGGAGCAGCGAGAGCGTGCCGGGGGCCATTTCGTCGCCGGGCTTGCGGATGTCGCCGCGCTTCAACAGGTGGACGGCCCGCGGCTTCGCGATCGGCTTGTGGTTGCCGTCCGCCTCGAAGTTCGCCGCGACCGCGTACACCATCTGCGGCGGCGGGACGGCCGCGAGGTCCGCCGTCAGCTTCGCATGAAGGACGTGCCTTGCGAGTTCTTCCTGCTGCTTCGCCGTCCGCTGCCCTTCGGCCGTGCGAAGGCTCTCCGCGACGCTCGGCGGCAGCGGTTGGGCCAACCCCGCCTTCTCCTCGGAAGTCACGCTCAGGCGGAAGCGGCCGATCAGGTGACCGCCGCCGTGCAACTGCTCGAGGCGGATCGTGAACTCGCCGCCGGCCGTCGGCGTCGCGAACGGCAGCACCGCCTCGTGCGGCACGCCGACCTTCGGGTAGATGCCCCACGCCGTGGCCGGGTTGCCGTCCGTCGCGTGCTTGATCGTCCAGCCGTCCTGGTCGAAATCGCTCGTCGGCGGGCCGAGCTTCACCGCGTCCGCGCCGCGGCGGATGGTCACCTCGCTGAGGTGCAGGTTGCCGTTGTTCTGAAGGCCGGGGCCGCGGTGCGGGAACGTGTCGTCGGTCAGCACCTCCAGCCGCACGGCCGTGACGCGGGGCAGCTTCGTCGCGAACGTGACGACGTAGGTTTCCCGCTCCGGCCGCGTCTCGTGCGTGGACCGGTACGACCCGTCCGGCTGGGCCGTGAGCGTCGAACCCTGCTCCGCGACGGCCGCCGACACCGCGACCGGCTGCCACGGGTTCTTCGCCCCACTTTGTTGCTTCTCCCACGCCCGCAGTTCCGCCACGAACGCGGCGTCGGCCAGCCGCGCCTTCACGTCCGGCGACTTGAGCGCCGCCGTCAGTTCCCGCCGCTTCGCCGTGACTCTCGGGTCGAGGTCGAACGCGACGTTGCCGCGGCCGACGCCGGCGAACACGGCCTGCAGCCGGTAGTAGTCGTCGATGGGAATGGGGTCGAACTTGTGGTCGTGGCAGCGGGCGCAGCCGACCGTGAGGCTAACGAACGTGCCCATCGCGGTCGCGATCATGTCGTCGCGGTCGAGGTAGTGGCCGACCTGCCGGTCGATGCTGTCCTCGCGGATGTCGCGGAGCGAACTCTCGTCCCACGGCCCGGCCGCGAGGAACCCGAGCGCGGGCAGCAGTCGCGGCTCCTTCGGGAACAGCACGTCGGCGGCGAGCTGCTCATGGACGAACCGCGGGTACGGCGTGTCCGCGTTGAAGCTCTCAATGAGGTAGTCGCGATACCGCCAGGCGTGCGGCCGGGCGCGGTCCTGGTCGTGCCCGTGCGTCTCGGCGAAGTGGACGGCGTCCATCCAGTGCCGTGCCCAGCGCTCGCCGAAGTGCGGCGACGCGAGCAGCCGGTCCACCAGCTTCTCGTAAGCGTCCGGCGACGTGTCCTTCAGAAAGGCGTCGATCTCGTCCGGCGTCGGCGGTAGCCCGGTGAGGTCGAACGTGACGCGGCGAACGAGCGTGCGGCGGTCCGCCTCCGGCGACGGTGACAGCCCGGTGTCAGCGAGTTTCTTGAGGACGAAGGCATCGACGGGATGGGCCGGGCCTTTCGGGACGGGCGGCGACCTCAGCGGCGCGAACGCCCACCACCGCTCGGCCGCTGGGTCGGCCTGCGCGACCGCCATTAAAAGGAAGCCGAGGATGGGTAGGAGTCGGCCCATAGTAGTAGGCACACTCCGTGTGCCGTCGCGAATTCGAGTCTTCGAGAATTCGCGTGAGCGTTTGCAGGCAGGAAGGTTTCGCGGAACGTCGAAGACTCCGTTCCGCGACGGCACACGGAGTGTGCCTACTACTCTTTGAGCCGCTGCCACGCGAGGCCGGGCTTGTCCACGCGGAACGAGACGAGCCGGCCGTGGTCCACTTCCGTCACGTACACCGTCCGGCCGTCCGGCCCGCCGAAGCACAGGTTGCTCGGCTTCGACCCCAGTACGTCGATCTCCTTCAGCGTCTCGCCGGCCGGCGTCATCTTGATGACCGTCCCCTTGCCGTGCCGGGTGACGTACAGGTTGCCGTCCACGTCGATCCGCATGCCGTCGAAGCCGTGCTCGTCGAACTTCTTCACCAGCTTCTTCGCGCCGAGCGACTTGTCCGCGTTCACCGGGAACGCCCAGACGTTCCGCTGCCGGGACTCGTTGACGTACAGCGTCTTCCCGTCCGGGCTGAGGTCGAGGCCGTTGGTCGTGCCCATCCCGTCGGCCAGCCGTGTGGTTTTGCCGTCCGTGTCGATCCGCCAGAGCTGCCCCGTCTCCTTTTCCCAGTTCGGATCGCTGGCGAACAGCGTCCCGTCCGCGGCGATGGCCAGATCGTTCGGCTGGTTCATCTTCGGCTCGTGGGCGAACACGGTGATCGCCTTCGTCGCCGGGTCGATCTTGAGGACGTTGTGCTCGACGTAGTCCGCGACGTACAGGAAGCCCTTCTTGTCGAAGACGATGCCGTTGCCGGTGCTCTTGTTCGGCAGCGTGACGAAGATTTCCGTCTTGCCCGCCGGCGTGGTGCGGCCGATCGTCTGCTGCTTCGCGAAGTTGACGACGAAGACGTTGCCGTCCTTGTCGCAGCCGGGGCCTTCGATGCCGGGCGTGAAGGCGTGTTCCGGCGTGAGCGGCGTGGCGACGAACAGCTTCTCGTCCGCGCGGGCGGCCGAGGTGAGGAGCAGGACGGCGACCAGTAGGCGGGTCATGCGGGGAACCCTCAATTGAAGGCCGTTCAGTCGCGGGGCGGGGCGCGAACCTAGACTTCCGAAGTCCGGCTTCGACTTCGGAAGTCGATCCCGCGCGGGGACGTTCACATCTTCCGCGTTGGCCCCCGTCCCACATCGACTTCCGAAGTCGAAGCCGGACTTCGGAAGTCGGGGCTTACCGGTTCTGGAACAGCACGTCCATGACCTTCCCGGCGTTGATCGCCGTCGGGCGGTTCTGCGGGTCGCGAATCTCCGCGTCCGGCGGGACGCCGAGCGCCTGGTAGATCGTCGCGCCCACGTCGAACGGCGTGTACGCCGTGGTGACCGGGTGCGCCCCGGCCTTGTCCGACTTGCCAATCACTCGCCCGCCGACCACGCCCGCGCCGGCGAACAGGCCGGAGTAGACGGCCGCCCAGTGGTCGCGGCCGGGGACCGCCTCGCCGGGCAGGTTCGAGATTTTTGGCGTCCGGCCGAACTCGCCGAGGACCGCGACGAACGTGTCGCCGAACAAGCCCTCCGCGTGCAGGTCATCGACGAGCGCCGACACGGCCTGATCGAGCCACGGCAACAACCGGTTCTTCATCCGACCCCAGTTATCGACGTGCGTGTCCCAGGTCTGCACGATGCCCATGTTCGCCTGCACGATCGGCACGCCGGCCTGCACCAGCCGCCGCGCGAGCAGGAGCGACTGGCCGAACTGGTTGCGGCCGTACCGGTCGCGGGTCGCCACCGGCTCGCGGTCGAGCTTGAACGCGCCGGCGACTTTGCCCGAACTCAGCAGCTCGAACGCCCGGTGCTGGTGGCCGCGGAACGCCGGGTCGGTCGCGCCGGGGGATTCGAGCTGGTCCAACAGGCCGCGGCGGGACGCGACCCGCGGCGGGTCCACGCCCTCGGCGAGGGTGAACGTGTCCATGCGGAACGTCGGCGCGTTCGGGTCCTGCGTCACGAGCATCGGGTCGTGGTGCTGGCCGAGGAACCCGGCGTGCTGGCCGGGCCACGTCAGCGGGCCTTCGATCAGCGAGTGCGGGAGCGTCACGCCGTTCGGGATGCCGTCGTGCCGCGGGCGGAGGTAGTTCAGCCCGGCGGCGTAGCTCGGCCAGTCGCGGCGGGACAGCACGTTGTCCAGGTCCGACCCGCGCTGCAGCGGCATCGTCGCGCCGGTCAGTAGGCGGTGCGTGCCGGGCAGGTGGCCGTTCTCCCGGTGCGACAGCGACCGCACCAGCGCGAAGTGGTGCATCCGCTTCGCCAGCTGCGGCAGGTGCTCGCAAATTTGGATGCCGGTGACGTTGGTGGCGGTCGGCTTGAACTCGCCGCGGATTTCGGCCGGGGCGTCCGGCTTCATGTCGAGCGAGTCGATGTGGCTCATCCCGCCGGTGAGGTTGACCAGGATGACGGACTTCGACCCCCGCGGCTGCTTCGCCGCGGCGGCGTAGAGCGTCGGCAGGCTGAGGCCGAGGGCGGCGCTCGCCCCGGCTTGCACGAACGCCCGGCGGGTTGGGTGGGGATGAACAGGCATGCGATGGGTTCCGACGGTGGGATGAAACAGTTGTACCCGATGCCGCCGCCGGACGCCAGCGCGAGTTTTCTATCTCGCCGGCAACTTCCACTCGCGGGCGAAGGCGGCGTAGTCCTGGCCGTTGACCTTCTTCAGCGATTTCATCCGGGCGAATGCCCAGAAGTTCGTGTTCATGTAGCCGTACACGCCGCCGAACTTCACCTCCTCGATCGGCAGATCGACGAGCGGGTAGAGCTGCGACGACTTGAACGCATAGGACTCGAACCGGCGGAGCTTCGGGAACGCCCGCAGCGGGGACAGGTCCCACAGCGGCTTCGCGTCGTGCTCGGCGGTGATCGTGATGCCGACGACCTCGCCGTCCTCGAGCTGGGTGTCGAACTGGATCGCCTTGCCGTTTTGCTCCTCCAGGTTCGCCTTCACGGCCGTCACCCGCTCGGCGACCGGCAGTTGCGCGACGGCAACCAGGAACGCCTCCCGCTTCGCCCGCCGCTCCGTGGACTGCGCGAAGAACGTCGCGGCCGGGATCGCCCGCCGGGTTTGGCTCGGGGCGACCGTCTTCAGGTTGGGCATCGTCCGGAGCAGCGGCTCGAACAGGTCGAGCTCGACGCCGGCGAAGTGCTCGATCGTGGCCGACCCTTCCAGCGGCGAGTAGTCGGCGAACGCGACGCCGCGGTTCTGGAAGTTCTTCAGCCGCGTCCGCTTCAGCGGGGTCAGGTCCAGGTTCTGCGCCTCCTCGACGTGCAGCGCCTCGAGCGGCGTGTCGGCCAGCGGCGACAGGTCGAACGCGCGGTCCGGGCGGCCGAAATACAGCGTCTTCAGCGGCAGCCCGCGGAGCGGCCCGAAGTCGGCGACCTGCGTGCCGTGGACGTTCAGCTCCTCCAGCGGCAGCCCGCGGAGCGGGGTCAGGTCGGCGACGCCGGTGGCGTACAGGTTCAACTGGCGGATCGGCAGCCCGGCGAGCGGGGACAGGTCGCGGAGTTGCCGTTGGCCGGGCAGTTGGAGTTCCGCGAGCCGCTTCAACGCCCGGAGCGGCCGGAGGTCGGTCAGCCGCGCCCCCGGCCCCGGCCCGGCCAGGTCGAGGTATTCCACGTCCGGCACGGCGGCGAGCGGCGTCAGATCGACCAGGGCGTCCGACCGGATCGTGACGCGGGCGTCCGTGAACTCCTCGTACCGGCCGTCGAAATCCGGGTTGCGGCGCTTCAGCTCCGCGATGACGACGGCGGTGCGGTCCGGGACGGGTAGCGCGAGGACCGACTTGACCCACGCGGGGTCGGGCGGCGGGAACTTCGACGCGGCCGGGTACAGGCCCCACTCGCGGGCGTACTCCTCGACCGGCCGGCCGTTCACCTGCTTCAGGTGCTTCAGCTTCGCCAGCGAGTGCAGGGCCTTCGAGTGGTGCATGGTCGAGTCGGCGACGTGGACCTCCTCGATCGGCAGGTCGAGGACCTGGTGGAACAGCGGCGTGTACCCGAACACCCGCGCGTCGATCCGCTTGAGCTTCGGGAAGGCGCGGAGGAAGCTCAGGTTCCAGACGTTGCTGTGCGGGTCGCTCCCGGCGAACGCGACGGCGACGACGTGCCCGTTCTCGACCGTGGCCTGGAGGGTCGGCTTCCCGTTCCCGTTTTGCTCGGCCCACTTCTTCCGCACGGCCTCGACCTGCTCCGCGACCGGGAGCTTGGCCGTCGCCGCCGCGAACTCGTCCGCCTTGCGGCGGTACTCCTCGCACGCCGCGAAGAACGCCGCCCGCGGCTGCGGCGCGGGGTGCGTGTAGCTGGTCACCGTCTCCAGCTTGGGCAACGTCCGGAGGAACGACTCGTACTGGACCGGGTCGAACCCGGAGAAGTGCTCGATGCCCGTCCCCTCCAACGGCGACAGGTCCGGCAAGGCGGTGTAGATCATCTTGAACGTCTTCAGCGGGCACTTCCGCAGCGGCGTCAGGTCCGTGCCGCGGCCCCACTGGAATTGGACGTGCTCGAGCGGGCAACCCGCCAGCGGCGACAGGTCGAGCCGCACCTCGGGGAGGCCGAGGACGACGGTGCGGAGCGGCAGGTTCGCCAGCGGCGTCAGGTCGAGGGCCGGCGTGTCGTGGATTTCCAGCCGGTCGAGCTTCATCCCCTTGAGCGGGGCGAGCGACTCGACCGGGCAGTTCAGGACCGCGAGATGTTCGAGCGGAAGGTCTTGGACCGGCGACAGGTCCTTCAACAGCGGGTGGGATTCGAGCCGCAGGCCGCGGAGCTTCTTCAGCCCGCGGAGCGGGGCGAGCGTTGCGAGCGGGGACGGTTCCTTCCCGCCGTGCGGAATCGCGAGATACTCCAGAGCCGGGACGGCGAGGAGCGGCGTCAGGTCGGAAACGGCGTCCGTTCGCAACTCGAGGCCGGTCTTCGTGCCGAGCAGCGGGTCGGCGACCCACGCCAGCCCGGTGCCGCCGTAGCCGGGGTTCCGCCGCTTCAGCTCCTCGTTGATCGGGCCGAGGGCGTCCGTCGGCGGCAGCGCGGCCACGGACTTCACCCACTCCGGGTCGAGCTTCGGGAACGGGCCGAGGTCCACCGCCGCGGGCTTGACGGTCTCGAACACCTTCTTACCGTTCTTCTCGACCGTCACCTTCGCGTCGTCCGGAACCTTGAGTTCCGTCGTCGTGCCGTCCGGGTTCACGACCTTGATGACGATGAACCCGCCGACGACCATCGTGAGGACGCCCGCCAGCAGCAGGCCGATCATCGCCTTCGGGGACGCCTTCGCGGCCTTCGGCCGGGTCACGACGGTCGGCGTCTCGGCCGTCGTCGGCCCCTCCTCTTCGAGGTGGGCGAAGGCGTTGTCGGCGGCCGTCGCCATGACCGTGACGGGGACCGGGACGTACACGACCTGCTGCGACCCGGTTCCGGGGTTACCGTTCGTGGTGACGGCGTTCGGGTTCGCCTGCCGTTCCATCATCGTGTGCAGCCGGGCCGACACCTCGTCGGCCGTCTGCGGCCGGTTCGCCGGCTTCTTCGCGAGCAGTTGGTGGATCAACTCGGCGAGCGGCCGTGGCGCGTTCGGCACGACCTCCCACACCGGCGTCGGGTCCTCGACCGCGAGGGCCGTGAGAATGGCCATCACGTCCGGGCCGTCGAACGGCAGCTTGCCGGTGACGAGCCGGTACAGGACCGCGCCGAGGCTGAACAGGTCGGCCCGGTGATCGACGGTCAGCCCGCGGGCCTGCTCCGGCGGCATGTACGCCGGCGTCCCGACGACGGTACCGCTCTTCGTCAGCTCGCCGTCGTTGGACCGGACCGGCTTCGCGAGGCCGAAGTCGAGAATCTTGACCCGCCCGTGCGGGGCTTCGAGCCAGACGTTGCCGGGCTTGATGTCCCGGTGGACGAGGCCGAGCCGGTGGGCCGCGCCGAGGCCGAGCGCGATCTCGCGGCCGATGCGGATCACCTGGGCGAACGACGGCCGCCCCTTCTTCGCCAGGTACTCGTCCAGCGGGTAGCCCTGGAGGTACTGCATGGCGATGTACGGGATGCCGTCCGCCTCGTCGGCCTCGTGGATGGCGATGACGTTGTCGTGCCCGATCTGGGCCGCCGCCCGCGCCTCGCGGAGGAACCGGTCCTTCGCCTGCGGGTCGCCGGCCGCGTCCGGGAGCATGACCTTCAGCGCGACGCGGCGCTGCAGCCGCTCGTCGAACCCGAGGTAGACGGCTCCCATGCCGCCCTTGCCGAGCTGCTTCAGGACGCGATACCGGTCGAGCCGGCCGAGGTCGCCGGGATGGTCGGACGGCTTGAAGACGAACAGCCGGGCGGAGATGTGGTCGAGGCTGGCGGGCGGCGCGCCGCCGTTCGGGATGGTGCGGTCGGGGTTGCCGCGGGGCGGGTTGGTGTCCTCGGTCACGGCGGCCGGGGCGTGTGGCAAAACGTCGGACGAAGCACTCACCGCAGGCTCCCCGTGTGGGTCGGTGGAAGTCGGCGGGAAACTCTACTGCGCACTTGTCAAGGACGCCGGAACGAAAGTGAACGAGGACGGTGGCCGGTTACGAGGCGGGGGGAAAATTGATGGGCGGGCGAACGGGAGTCGCCTTATCGAACCACTTTCATCCCGATCCACGCCCCGACGACCCCGGCGGCGACCGACCCCAGCACGTACCCGGTCGCCGCGAGCCAGCGGTCTTTTTCGAGCATCGTCAGGGTTTCGAGGCTGAACGTGCTGAACGTCGTGAACCCGCCGCACACGCCGACGCCGAGGAACAGCACCCAGCCCGGCCGGTCCTTGCACGCGACGGCGACGACGCCGAGGATGAGCGAGCCGACGACGTTGATGGCGAACGTGTGCCACGGGAAGGCGTCCGCCCAGCCGCGGGCCTTGAACAGCTCGCCGAGCCAATACCGGGCGTTCGCGCCGAGGCCGCCGCCGATCAGGAGCAGGACGAACGGGAGCATCACGCCGCCTTTTTCGCCGGGGTCTTCCGCGCCGCCGGCTGCGACTTCCACCGACGGTGCAGCCAGAAGTATTGCTCGGGGCTGCGGCGGATCAGCCGGGCGAGGGCGTCGTGGTACCGCTGCGTGATGGCCTTCACCGCGTCCGGCTGGCCGGCGTACTCGGCCGGGTCGATCACGTCCTCGCAGACGATGTCGTAGGGGCCGATGCGGTCGGAAATCGCGGGGGACCGCCGGATCGTGCCGACGACGACCATCCGGCAGTCGAACTCGATGGCCATGAGCGCGACAGCCTTGTGCGCGCTCGCCGGACGGCCGAAGAAGTCCACGAACACGCCCCGCGGCCCGGCGTCCTGGTCCGCGAGCGTCGCGACGATGCCGTTGTTCTTCAGCACCCCCTCGAGCCGGTCGAAGTCGTCCTTCTTGGCGATGATCGTCTGCCCGGTCGCCTGGCGGAACTTCTTCAGGAACCGCTCCAGGTACGGGTTGTCTAGCACGCGGGCGATGGCGTAGGTGCGGAACCCGAACATGCCGGTGTAGTACCCGGCGAGTTCCCAGTTGCCGAGGTGCGCGGTGACCACGAGCGTCGGCTTGCCGCGGAGGTACGACCCGACGACCTCCGGCCCGTGGACCATCGCGACGGCGCTCGGCCAGTTCACGAGCCGCAGCTTGCGGGGAAGGAGGATGATCTCGATGAGCAGCACGCAGAAGTGCCGGTAGCAGGCCCGCACGAGCCGGTCGATATCCGCGGGCGACTTTTCGGGGAACGCGAACCGCAGGTTCTCGGCCGCGACCTCGCGGTGGCGGCGGTCCACGCGGTGGACGACGGCGGCGAGCAGTTCGGCGAAGTGCAGCGCCCACCGGACGGGCACGGCCTGGACGACGCCGACGAGGGTTCGCACGGCGAGGAAGACGAGGAAGTCGGCCCACGGCCGACGCGGTTTGGCGGGACCCATCGCACGGACTCCGTTCCGGGGTGGGCGGGATGGTAACCGGGAACCGGGCGACGTGTCACGGGCAATTCACTGTGGAACCCTGAGCGGAAGCGACGGGGTGGGGAGGCAGCCTCCACACCCCGTCGCTTCCGCTCAGGGTTCCAAAAACAAACGGCCGCCTTGCGGCGGCCGTCGGCGGATCAGAACCCGTCGTCGTCGTCCGGGTCGATGTTGTTGCGGTTCCGACGGCCGCGGAAGTTGTTTCCGCCGCCGTCGCCGTCGTCGAAGTTCCCCTGGTTCTGCTGAATCTGCGGGCCGTCGTCCGGGTCGAAGTCCCGGTCCCGGTTCGCGCCGCGGGAGATGGCCACGATGACCACCAGCCAGAACAGCTTGTCCATCAGCCACATGATGAGGTTCAGCGCGCCGAGCGTGGACATGGCCTCGTTGATGTCCAGGCTGAAGAACGTCATGAACAGGCCGAGGGTGACCATGAAGCTCACGACCGGGCCGATCGCCCACCCGATGAAGTACAGGTGGCTGACGAAGAAGATGCCCCACGACATCAGCGAGATGGCGGCGAGCGATCTCACGGCATTTTTTAACGTCCCGTACTCGATCCCCATGACCGCCCCGATCACCATGAGGGCGATGATGATGAGCGGGATCATGACGAGGGTGAACACGAACGCGATGCCGAGCAACAGCGGCGGGTTGATGAGGCCCTCGCTGCGGTTGGCGAAGATCGTGCCGGCCACGACCATCATGATCGTGCCGAGGAACATCAGGAAGATCGGCACGCCCCACTCCATGACGGCGTTGTCGCGGGCCGCGTCCTTCGCCTCCTCGTCCTCCCGCCGCATCCGGGCGCGGTCCTTCTTCGTCAGCCGGGACGTGGACTTCTTCTTCCGCGACCGGTCCTCGTCCTCGTCGTCGTCCCGGCGGCGCTTCGACCGCGGGCGGTCGTCCGCGTCGTCGTCCCGGTACTTGGACGACTTCTTGGCGCGCGGCCGGTCGTCGTCCGCGTCGTCGTCGCGGTACTTCGACGCCTTCTTCTTCCGCGGCCGGTCGTCCTCGTCGTCGTCCACGACCTCGAAGTCGTTGTCCACCTTCGTCTCGGCCGCGGCGGACCGGACCGGGCGGGTGTCGTTCTCGGACTCGGGCCGGCGGCTCGGCTTCTTCTTCCGCGGCGGCGGCTCCTCGTCCACGACCTCGAAGCCGTCGTCGTCGTCATCGCGTCGTCGCTTCGCCATGGCGAACCTCGGGAAAAACAAATCGGCGAATGAAAGCCCGGTGTGCTGTTGCATTGGCGAGCGTCGGGGCGTAAGCCCGACGTGGCTTCCGGCGTTGAGCGCGTCAACTTACCGGCACACGTCATTTTCTTGCCGCCGGCCACGTCGGGCTTACGCCCCGACACTCGCCGGTCACACGACGGCCAGCGGGGACGGCTCCCACGAGAAGTCGAACGGCGCGTCCGTCGTCTCCTCGCTCTCCTCCCGGTCGCGGAACACGTGCATCACCCGGAACCGGCTCACGTCGTCGAACTTCGGCTCCGGGTACGTGTCCGAGTGGAACTCGTTGCCCGGCGCGTATTCGTGGAACATCACCTTGACCTTCGGCACGCCCTGGAAGTGCTGGTCCTCCGCCCGCCGCTTGCCGCCGTGAACGTCGTACAGCTCGAACAGCATCCGCAGCACCTTCTCCAGCTTCCGCGCGTTCACCCCGTCTTCGAGGTAGATCAGGTCGATGTGCGTGGCCCGCAGCATCTGGTGGACGTGCTGCCGGACGCGGGGGCCGAGCAACTTCTCGAAGCTCGGGCCGACCGGCCGCAGCGTCGCCCCGTGGTCGGCGTTCTTCCCCTTCGGCGGGGCCTCCCAGAGCAGCGTCTCGACGAACCACCAGTGCGGCGCGATCCAGAACCCGCCGCCGCTCTCCGGGACGACGTGCGAGGATTGCTTCAGCAACTTCGCGAGGCACTTCAGGAACCGCCGCCGCAGTTGAATCTCGTCCCGCCGGGCCACGCGGTCCTTTACCACCGCGCCGGCCAGGTCGTCGAGCGACACCTTGAGCGGCCAGCGGGGGTCGAACTCGGTCGCCTCGGACCGTTCCTTCGGCACCAGATTCAACCCGACGTGCGGGGCGTCGGTTTCGGGGGCCGGGGCGAACGCGGTGCGGAACCCCCAGCGGCGGACGAGCCGCCCGGCCAGCACGCGGGTCGGTTGGTCGGCGGCGTTGTCCACGCGGACGGTCAGCGGGTCGCGGCGGGTCGGGTCGGTCCGGCGGAACCGGACGAGTTGGTACACGCCCAGCAGCACGATGCCGGGGACGAGCCACGCGGCCAGCGCGCCGAGGAACCCGGTGACGACCATCGGCGATTCGAGGGACGGCGGGGCGGTCAGCCGGCCGCCGCACGCGGACAGCACGAGCGACGCGATCAGCACGGCGGCGAACGCCACGGCCAGCGACAGGATGCGGCGCATCGGGATGCTGTAGATCGCCTGGGCCGCCTTCGGGCCGCCGGTCCGCCACAGGATGCTCGCGTCCCCGTCGCCGCGGAGGAAGCACGCGGCCGCCGCCAGCACGGCGACGACGCCGCACAGCCCGAGGCCGTACATCGGCGGCGTCACCAGCGTGACGAGCATTGCGAACAGCCAGTACCCGACCAGCACGACGGCGTCCGGCGACTGCGGCGGCGGGTCGGCGTCCAGCACCGACCGGTGCGGGTTCGCGTCCGTGTCCGCCAGCTTCCGCATCTGGTTGTCGAGCACGTACACCGGCAGGTAGATGCTCGCCGCCACCGCCGTCAGGAGCATCAGCCAGAGCGACACGAGGACGACGATGTACAGCACGTAGGAGGTCCGCATCCCCACGTCCCGCCACCCGTTGGGGAACCACGCCCACGCGGCCAGCGCGAGCGCGTCCCAGGCGAGCAGGCCGAGGAACGCGAGGTAGACGGCCCGCGGGACCCGCCGCTGGATCGGCGGGACGCCGCGGAAGTCGAGGCCCACGTCGTACTTCAACTGGTCGAACCGGCTGGCCTGCTTGCTCGCGAACGCGGACAGCTTCGTCACCCACGGGACCGGCTCGGACCGGTGCCACGCGGCGACGAACATGCCGCCGAGCAGGAGCGCGACGCCGGCGAGCAGGTCGTGCAGGTCGGTGGTGGCGTTGCGGCCGACGAACTCCAGCCCGACGAGCAGGCCGACGACGGCAATGGCCGTGCCCCGCTCGGCCGTGGGCACGAGGCGTTGCACGCGGAACAGGACTGCGTCGCGGAGTTTCATGAGAAATCTATTTCATCACACTTCGACCGGTTCGCCAATCCCGACGTTCCGGATTTGAGGAATTGGCCACAGACGAACACGGATGAAAACAGATCAGAAGGAGGAGAAAACCGATCTCATTGATGACGGGCCTTAACTCAATCTTCTTTTCCGACCTGCTTACCTCCGTGTTCCTCTGTGGCCGACCTCCGACGATTAACACTGAAGAAGTCGATGGGATGGTACGTAGTACCCATTTCGGCGAGGTCGGCGAGGATTTCGCCGACGACGGACGCGAACTTGAACCCGTGGCCGCTGAACCCGGCCGCAACCACCACGTTCGGGTCCGCCGGGTGAACGTCCAGGACGAAGTGTCGATCCGGGGTGAGCGTGTACTGGCACGCCTGGCGGGTCGCGTTGCGGGCGAACGGCGTCCGGACGAATTGGCGAAGGAACTCCAAGACCGGTAGCTCGTCATCGTCCGTCGTTTCCCAATTCACTTGGTCCGGCGACGCGAGTTCGGGCTGGCCGTAGTGCCTCGCGAGCTTCACGCCGCGGGCGTCGATCATCGGCAGGCCGTAGAACGCGCCGAGGGGCGACTCGAAGAGGAACACCGGGAACCGGTCGCGGCGGAACAATTCCCGGTGGGCCGGCTCGAACCAGAGCATCGTCTGCCGCATGACAGTCAGCGGCACGCCGAGGTCCGCGAGTAACTGCGTCGCCCACGCCCCGGCCGTGACGACCAGCTTCGCGGCGCGGTAGGTATCCTTCGCGGTGCGAACGAGGACGCCGTTCCCGTCCGGCTGCCAGCCGAGGACCGGTTCCTCCGCGTGAAATTCGCCCCCCTTCTCGACGGCGGCGTCGAGGTGGGCGCGGACGCAGTCTTCGACCATGAGGAACCCGGCCTGCGTCTCGAAGACCGTCTCGTACCCGTCCGGCACGCGGAACGGGCCGGGGTCGCGCGGTTCCAGCTTCAGCCCGTGCTGCGCGGCGGACGCCTTCACGCCCTGGGCGAGTTCGCCGTCGGCGGGGCCGATCGAGAGGCAGCCGCATTCCGTGAGCAGGTGGCGGCCGGTGAGCTGTTCGAGGTCGTACCACCGCTCCCACGCGCGGCGGAGGATCGGGACGTAGGCCGGGTGTTCGTAGTACGCGGTGCGGATGACCCGCGTGTGCCCGTGCGAGCTGCCGCGGGCGTGGACCGGGGCGAACTGCTCCAGCCCGAGGACCCGCCGCCCGCGGCGGGCGAGTTCGTACAGAGCGGCCGACCCCATGCCGCCGCAGCCGAGGACGATGGCGTCGAAAACTTTCATGCCGTCATCGTATCGGGTACACTTTCAATCATGACACCGCACATTCCCCCGCTCCGTTCCCGCCGTCAGTTCCTCACGCAGGCTGGCGGCGGCATCGCGCTCAACTCGATGCTCGCGAACACTGCGAGCGCCGCCGACGCGCCGAAGGGCGTCAACCCGCTCGCGGCGAGGAAGCCGCACTTCCCGGCGAAGGCGAAGCGGGTCGTGTTCCTGTTCATGGTCGGCGGGCCGAGCCAGATGGACCTGTTCGACCCGAAGCCGGAACTCACCAAGCGGCACGGCCAGCCGCTGCCGGAAGGCACCGGCCGCCCGAAGAGTCAGTTCACCACCGGCAACGAGACGATCCTGGCGAGCACGCGGAAGTTCAAACAGCACGGCCGGACCGGGGCGTGGGTGTCCGACCTGATGCCGCACCTGGCGACGGTCGCGGACGACATCTGCTTCCTGAAGTCGTGCTGGTGCGCGAACACGATCCACGCCCCGGCCATGTACGAGCTGCACAGCGGGCGGATCACGATGGGCCACCCGTCGCTCGGGTCGTGGGTCGTGTACGGCCTCGGCTCCGAAAGCGAGAACCTGCCGGCGTACTGCGTCATGCCGCAGCCGGAGGGCATCCTCGAAGGCGGCGCGCCGTGCTGGGGCGCGGGCTACCTGCCCGCGGTGAATCAGGGCACGCTCCTCCGCCGTGGGGCCAGCCCGGTGCTGAACCTCAAGCCGCAGCCCGGCGTGACGGCCGAACAGAACAAGCGGACGTTCGACCTCGTGAAGCAGCTGAACGAGATCAACCTGTCGAAGGGGGACACGGACCTGGAGGCGCGGATCGCGAGCTACGAGCTGGCGTTCAAGATGCAGACGCACGCGCCGGAGGCGGTGGACCTGTCGAAGGAAACGAAGGAGACGAAATCGCTCTACGGCCTGGACGACGCGAAAACGGCCGAGTTCGGCACGCGGCTCTTGCTCACCCGCCGGCTACTGGAGCGCGGCGTGCGGTTCGTGAGCGTGTACAGCGGCGGCGGGCCGGTGAACATGCAGTGGGACGCCCACGACGACCTGAACGGCAACCACGAGAAGATGTGCGGCCTGTCCGACAAGCCGATCGCGGCGCTCATCAAGGATTTGAAGCGAACGGGGATGCTGGACGACACGCTAGTGGTCTGGTGCAGCGAGTTCGGGCGGACGCCGAACAGCCAGGGCAGCCGCGGCCGGGACCACAACCCGCTGGGGTACACGATGTGGTTCGCCGGCGGCGGGTCGAAGCCGGGGTCGGTCGGCACGACCGACGAGTTCGGGCTGAAGGCGGTCGAGCGGCCGATCTCGGTGAACGACTACCACGCGACGATCCTCTACTTGCTGGGGCTGGACCACGAGAAGCTGACGACCCGGCATAACGGCCGCGACGAGCGGCTGACCGACGTGGCCGGCGACGTGGTCACGGCCGCGGTGGCGTAGAACCCGGAGCGGCAGCGACGGGGTGCGTCTTGTGGAACCCGGAGCGGTAGCGACGGGGTGTAAAGGAGGCCGCCCGTGGCCCATCTCTGGATGTTCACCTGGCGAACCTACGGCACTTGGCTCCCTGGGAAAGAAGGCTTCGTCGGCAACTACCGCCCTACCTCCTGGGAACGCCGGACCGACAACGCCCACAACCAGCCTACCGCCCCGGCCCAACCAGCCTTGGCCCGCTACGCGGCCGGACAATTGAGGTCGCCGCCCGTGCGGTTGGTGTTGGCGCAAGCACAACAAATCTCGATGGCGATCCAAGACCACGCCCCGTACCGCCGGTTCGCGATCGATGCCTTCTCCATCCTAGAGGATCACGTTCACTTGGTCGGCTGGTACGATGTCGAACCCGATCCCGACCGGGCGTTGGCCGACTGGAAGGCTTACGCGAGTCGGGCGTTGAACGCCGGTCGCGGCCGGCAGAATTGGTGGGCGGAAGGCGGGTCGAAGCGCTGGTATCCCGAGGACGCCCGGCCCGCGTTGATCGACTACGTCCGCAACCAGGAGAAGCCGTTGATCGTCTGGCTTAGTGACGAAGTACGCAAGTCACTTCGGCTGTAGTGTCTTGTGGAACCCGGAGCGGTAGCGACGGGGTGTCTGGCGCACCCAGACACCCCGTCGCTACCGCTCCGGGTTCCACAAGACACCCCGTCGCTACCGCTCCGGGTTCTACCGCGTCGTCACCTTCTTCATCGCCACCGGCTTCGCGGGTAGTTCGCCGTTCGCCTCGGCGTCCGCGACCTTCCGCAGCACGTCCAGGCCGAGCGTCACTTTGCCGATCACGATGCCGTCGCCGTCCAGCGGCGGGTTCGGGCCGAGCGTCACGTAAAACCGCGTTCCGCTCGTCGCGCCGTCCGCCTCGCGGAGGAAGCCGACCGTCCCCTCGGCGTGCTTCACCTCCGTCAGCTCCGGCTTCACGAAGTAGCCCAGGTGGCCGCGGCCCGGCGTGCCGTCGCCGAGCGGGCAGCCGGCCGTCACGTACTCCAGCAACTCCGTCGCGCCGTCCGTGTTCACGAACGCTTGCGTCACCACCCGCTCGAACACGAGGCCGTCGAAGTACCCGGCCTTCGCCAGCGCCAGGAAGTTACGGACGTGGTTCGGGGCCGCGGCCGCGTCGAACGTGATCTCGACGCTGCCGTGCTCCGTCTCGATCGTCGCGCGGGGGTTCTCGCCCAGCTTGATCGTCGGCCAGATCGCGCGAACGTCGTCGGCCAGCTTCGCCGCGGACTTCCCGGCCAGCGTCTTGTCCGGCGGCAGGTCGAAGCCGGGCGGCAGCACGTTCGTCGTCGCCTGGTCGAACGGCACGTCCGCCGTCGGCGCGGGCGTGACGACCGCCGGCATGTCGGCGGGCTTGGGTTCCGGTTGGGCCGTGGGCTGGCAGCCGCAGATCGAGACGCCCGCGAGCAGGCCGAGGCAGTGCCGCTTCATGGTGAACAGTCCTCGCACAGTTTCGCGCGTGATAACGAGGGCCGGCGGCGCGGTCAACGCGATTTCATATAGCCGCCGGCTTGCCGGCGGGGTTTTGGGGGCGCGAAACCCCGCCGGCAAGCCGGCGGCTATATAGAGCGGCGGCCATACAACGGACCGTATGGCCGACACCCTCATCTCGCTCAGTTACGACCGCGGCACGGTGCTGCTCGCCGACGGGCCGCGCGGGTTCGACTTCACCACGCTGCCCGGCGTGCTGTTCGACCCGCGGACCAGCGCGTACCGCGCCCAAGGCCGGCACTACCGCGGCATCGTCGAGCACCTCGTCCGCGAGAAGCTGCCGTTCGCCGACGCCGCCCGCGGGTGGGAGAACAAGGACGCCGGCTGGCAACTGAAAGTCGATTGGACCCCGCACTGGTATCAGGCGGAGGCGCTGCAGACGTGGGTGAAGACCGGCCGCCGCGGCCTCGTCGTGCTGCCGACCGGGACCGGGAAGACGTTCCTCGGCGCGCTCGTCATCCAGAAGGTGTCCCGGCCCACGCTCGTCGTCGTGCCGACGCTCGACCTGCTCCGGCAGTGGGTCGGGCAGCTCGCGGACTTCTTCGGCGTCGAGGTCGGGGCGGTCGGCGGCGGCGACTACTTCTTCCACCCGATCACCGTCATCACCTACGACTCGGCCCGCATCCACGTCGAGCGGTGGGCGAACAAGTTCGGCCTCGTCCTGTACGACGAGGCCCACCACCTGCCGGGGCCGAGCTACGCGGAAACGGCCGTCGCCAGCCTCGCCCCGTTCCGCCTCGGCCTGACGGCCACGCCGGAACGGGCCGACGGCGGCGAGACGATCTACCCGGAACTGGTGGGTCCCGTCGTCTACCGCCGCGAGATCACCGAACTGTCCGGCGACTTCCTCGCGGAGTACCAGGCGAAGCGGGTGCTCATCGACCTGACGCCGGAGGAGGAGGAAATCTACCGCACGAGCCGCGAGATTTACCGGAAGTTCGTCGCGGACCGCGGCATCAGCTTCGGATCGCAGGCCGGGTGGCAGCGGTTCATCTTCGAGGCGAGCCGCTCACCGGAAGGGTGGAAGGCGATGAAGGCGTACCGCGCCCAGAAGGAAGTCGAGCGCTCCGCCTCCGGCAAGTTCGCGAAGCTGGAAGAGCTGATGAACCGGCACGCCGGGGAGCGGACGATCGTGTTCACGGCCGACAACGCGACGGTGTACAAGATCGCCCGCCGCTACCTCGTGCCGGCGATCACGCACCAGACGAAGGTGAAGGAGCGGAAGCAAATCCTGGAGCGCATCCACAGCGGCCAGTACACGGTCGTCGTGACGAGTCAGGTGCTGAACGAGGGGGTGGACATCCCGGCCGCGAGCGTCGGGATCGTACTCTCCGGCACGGGCAGCACGCGGGAGAACGTGCAGCGTTTGGGCCGCATCCTGCGGAAGTACCAGGGCAAACAGGCGGTGCTGTACGAGGTCGTCGCCCGCGGCACGGCCGAGGAGTTCACCAGCGACCGCCGGAGGCAGCACGGGGCGTTTCAGTAGTTGTTAGTTGGCAGTTGGTAGTTGTTAGTGAAAGACAATTTTAGTGGCCGACCGTCGTTTTTGACTGCCAACTACCAACTGCCAACTAACAACTACCAACTACCAACTGCCAACTACTCAGAGAACTGGCTCGGCGAGTACCCGATGTCCACGATGCTGCACCCCTGCACCACGTTCAGGCCCAGCTCGGCCGCCTTCGCGACCACGTCCGGGCCGTCCGCACCGGGGTTCAGCCAGAGTTCGCCGATCTGCTTCGCGGTGAAGCCCTCGACGGCCTTCACGCCGACGGCGGGGGGAAGGTACACGCTCACGCGGTCGAGGTGGTCGAGCGGCACGTCGGCGAGCGTCTTGTAGACGGGTAAGCCTTCGACGACCTCCGCGGACGGGTGGACGGGGTACACGGTCCAGTCGGCGGCGAGGTACGCGCGGACGCACTTGTTCGCGAACTTGCGACGGTCCGGCCCGGCCCCGACGACGGCGATGGTTGGCATGGCGGAGTTGGGGTAGGGGGGAACAAGCCGCGCAACGTGGGACCGGCGGCGGGTGGGGCGGGACGGGGCGAGGATCAGGGCGTGCCCTTGGCCTCGGCCGGGGGTTTCGTCGGCGTCGTCCCGTGGATCGCCTCGTACACCTCTTCCCGGTGGACCGGCACGTCCTTCGGCGCGACGATGCCGAGCCGAACCTTGTCGCCGCGGATTTCCACCACCGTGATGACGATGTCGTTGTTGATGACGATCGACTCGTTCTTTTTTCTGGACAGTACAAGCATGGGGTCTATCTTTCCGTAGGTCGCATCCAAAGACCGGGCCGGTCTGGAAGTCCTCCCTGGTGGGGTCACGGTCCCTGTGCCGCCGTGCGAACGTCCCTTCGCGAGTGCCCTGAAACGGCTATCAGAATCCTACGCTTGCCGGAGCGGAACCATTTGTCCACTCGCGGGTTGTCAAGTCATTTCCGTTGACTTTTCAAGGCTTCTCCTTCCACTGTAAAAGCGGGCAATTTGGGTAGTCAAGCCGCATTTTCAGAGTTTGAGCGATTTTTCGGGATGAGAGATGAAAAAATGAATACCGTGTGGGAGGTGTCCGAACGGCTCTGCCATCTTCTCACGGCGCGAAGCCGGCGGGCGTCACCAACCCGGCCGCCTTGCGGCGGTGGAACGTCGCGACCTGCCGGACGGTCGGGTCGGCGTCGGCCGTCGCGAGCTTGTCGGCCCAATCGGCGTAGAGCAGGTTCCGCTCGGACGCGACCCGCACGGCCCCGGCCCGCACCGCCGGCTCCGCGTCGCGGCTGAGCCGTTCCAGCCACGGCCCGATGTCGCGACTCGTTTCCGAGGCGAGATCGACGAGCAGTTGCAGCCGCACCCGCGGCTGCGGGTGCGTCAGCCGGCGGCCGAGGTCGATCTCCTCGGCCGTGCGGCCGCGGGTTTCGAGGACGGCCATGCACACCGTCCGCACGGCCGCGTCCGGGTCGTTCGTGCCGCGGAACAGGTCGTCCTCGGTGATCGGCGCGTCGTCCCCGGCCGTGCCGAGGGCGGTGAACGCTGCCGCCCGCACCGCGGCGTCCGCGTCCGTGGTCAGCGGCACGAGCGCGGCCGTCAGGCGGATCGCCGGCCGGGCCGCGAGCTTCGCGGCCGCGACTTTCGCGACGGGTGATGACTGAAGGCCGCGCTCGACGGCCGCCCGGCACTTGTCCGCGACGGCCGCGTCGTTCGCCTTCAATGCTTCCGGCACGAGGTCGAGGACCGCCTCCAGCCCGTCGTCCTTGAGGGTCGGCACGGCATCGAGAACGGCTGCTGCATGAGCGGCGAAGTTGTCCCGCAGCGCGGCGACGACGGCCCGGCACGTCGGCGGGTCGTCGGTGCGCAGTGCCTCCACGAGTTCCGCGATTCCCGCGTCGCCGAGAGCCAGCAGCGAGCGGGCGTGGTCGGCCCGCGCGTCGTCGGTGGTCGCCGACCGCAGTTGGTGGCCGGCGTACTTGGCCCGCAGCAATGAGGCATTGAGGGCCGCGAACCCGCCGCCGAGGACAAGGATGCCGACGACGATTCGCTTCGTCCACGTTCGCATGACGACGCCCCTGGGAATGACGGCGGAACATACCCGCGATGGGCGAGCGGCGACAAGTTCAAAACCTAGACTTCCGAAGTCCGGTTTCGACTTCGGAAGTCGAGCGGGACCAGCACCAACGGAGCGGCAAGGGACGCCCCTGCGGGGGATCGACTTCCGAAGTCGAAACCGGACTTCGGAAGTCTGGCTCCTTGCTCCCGCCCCACCGCCTTCTTATCTCTCCCATGCCCTCCCCGGAGTCCCCCCATGCCGCACCCCTCCCGTCGCGAATGGCTCGGCCTCGCGGCCGCCGCGGTCGCCGCCCCCGCGTTCGCCGCCGACGACCGCGTGAAGCTCCCGGCCCGCGCCGTCACGACGGGGCCGAAGCACCACTGGTTCGGGTACTACGACAAGTGCCCGTGGGACGCGACCGGCCGCTACCTGCTCGCGATGGAGAGCGACTTCTGCGACCGCCAACCGACCGCGACCGACGCCGTCACCGTCGGCATGGTCGATCTCAAGGACAACGACACGTTCATCCCGCTCGACCAGACCAACGCCTGGGGCTGGCAGCAGGGGACGATGCTCCAGTGGCTCGGGTCGGCCCCGGACCGCGAAGTCATTTACAACTCGCTGCTCGACGGGAAGCCGACGGCGATCGTCCGCGACGTGAAATCCAACAAGACCCGCGACCTGCCGCGGCCGATCTACGCCGTCAGCGCCGACGGCAAGCAGGCGGTGACGCTCGACTTCGCCCGCCTCCACCGGCTGCGGCCGGGGTACGGCTACGCCTCCTACGACGAGACGTTCGCGGACGACCCCGCGCCGGAAAAGCTCGGCATCTGGCACATGGACGTGGCGACGGGGAAGGACCGGCAAATCGTCAGCCTCAAGCAGCTGGCCGCGAACAAGCCGGACGCGCGGTTCGCCGGCGCGCACCACTGGGTCAACCACCTCCAGTTCAACCCCGGCGGCACGCGGTTCGTCTTCCTCCACCGGTGGCGGGTCGGCGAGAAGCCGTGGAGCACCCGCCTCTACACCGCGAAGCCGGACGGCACGGACCTGCGGCTGCACCTCGACACGGGGATGGTGTCGCACTTCGACTGGCGGGACGACGCCACGCTTTTGGCCTGGGTGAAGACGCCGACGACGGGGAACAAGTTCGCCCTCATCGACGTGGCGACGGACGCGCTCGCGGTGATCGGCGACGGGGTGCTGACGCAGGACGGGCACTGCTCGTACAGCCCGGACCGGAAGTGGGTGCTGAACGACACGTACCCGGACAAGAACCGGTTGCAGTGGCTGATGCTCTACGACCCAACGAAGAACCGGCGGTACGACCTGAACCAGTTCCTATCGCCGAAGCAATTCACCGGCCCGGTGCGGTGCGACCTGCACCCGCGGTGGAACCGGGACGGGACGCAGGTCTGCTTCGACGGCTGCCACGACCCGCAGCGGCAGGTGTACGTCGTGGACGTGCGGGACGTGGTGAAGGGGTGACGCCCTGGCTTACGCCTCGGAGGGGCGGCATTACCTGGGACCGCGGGCGTCCCGCCCGCCGCGGTCCCAGCCACGTAAGACGGGTCTCCGTTCACGAGAAGGTGGGCGGGCGGGACGCCCGCGGTCCCAGGGGTGGCCCGCCTACGGCGTCTGGCCCGGCCGGCCGATGCGTTGCAGCCGCTCGGCCATCGCCTGCTCCGTGGACTTGGAAACCCACCGGTTCGCCTCGTTCTCCGTCGCCTCCGACACGTACTCCCACAGGTACTTGAACTCGCCCTTCGTCACCAGGTAGTTCAGCACCGCGTCCCGGCCCTGATCGACCGGCACGTTCGCCCGCGCCGGGTCGGTCGGCGGCAGCTTCATGAGTTGGTCCGCCCGGCCCTGCACCCGACGATCGAGCGTCGTCACCATCACCCCGGCCCGGTCGTAGGCCAGGCTCTGGGCGTACGCCTTCCGCAACGTCTCCTCGTCCACGTGCGGGGACGGGATGACGCCCCGCGCCGCGACCGCCAGCTTCCGGGCCTGTGCGTCCACCTCCGGGTCGAGTTCCAACAGCCGGATCAGGTGCGTCTGGTTCTCCAGCAGGTCTTCCTCCCCCTTCGAGGTCCGCGTGCGGTGGTACGCCGGGAACTTCCGCAGCGCTTCCCGCGTCAGGTTGATCCCCTCCGCGTACTTCTGCTTCGCCTTCAGCTTGTTCCCGGCCCGGTCCTCGTCCTTCGCCTCCCACATCGCCTTGCGGGCGTCCACCGTGGTGTCGTCCTTCTCCAGCTCGCTGTTCGTCAGGAAGAACTCGATGTTCGTCACCTGCCGCTGCTGCTCGTAGGTCCGCAGCGTGTCGGCCGCCCGGACCCGCTCGCGGGTCAGCCCGCGGGCGCGGAGGGCGTCGTCGTCCAGCAGCAGCAGGTTCGGGTCGGCCGGCACGCCGCGGGCGGCTTCCTGCAGCCGGGCCAGCTTCGCCGGCTCGGCCTCCAGGTTTAGCCCGTTGGCGCGGGCGTGGTCGGACCACATGTTGAACGCCTTCGCCCACTCGCTCTGGGCGTTCGCCGGGGTGTCCAGGCCGACCGCGCCGCCGGTCGGGAACCACCGGTCGGCCTCGGAGTCGGCCCGCTTGTCCGGGAACCAGACGGTCTTCGCGTCCAGCCACCCCTCCTTCGTCAGCCGCTCGGCCCGGTACGACTGCGCCCGCGGGGCGGCCTGCCGGAAAAGCACGAGCATCGGCGACTTCGGGATGCGGTAGCGGAACCGGTCCACCCCGGTCAGCGTGGGGGAGTACTCGGGCAGCCCGTCGGCCGAGGTCGGCGGGAGCGGTTCCATCGAGTAGGCGTACCACGCCCCGGCCGCCTGGAACGCGTCGAACGCGTCGCTCATCTCGTCCGGCGGGGTGTTCGCCGTGAACCGGAACTGGTTCGCCAGCACGCCGGCCACGCCGGTGTCCGGCAGCTTCAGCGGCAGGGCTGGGAACTGCTGCTCGGCCGGGAACAGCTTGTCGTTCTTGGTCTTGTCGAACCGCGTCGGCACGCTCTGGTTGTCCTCCAGGAACTGCACGACCTGCTCCGGCCGGGTGTACCCGAGCTGGTCCGCGAGCCGGCGGCAGAGCTGCGGGTTCTTCTTCGCGAACTCGGCGAACGCCGCGAGGTCGATCTGCCCGGTCTTGTCCCGCAGCCGGGCCGGCTTGCGGTCCTCCGGCGGGACGCAGCTCAGCTGGAACAGGGACGACAGCGTCCGGACCTTGTCCGAGACGCTGAACTTGTTCTGGTAGTAGAACCCGATCTGGTACCGCATGTCCGGCGACTTGCGGTTCATCCGTTCACCCTCGGCGAGCAGCTCGATGCCGCGGGTGATGTAGAAGTACATGTCGTTGAGCCGGTCGTTCTCGACCGACACGTTGTACGACAGGTTCCAGGACTGATAAATCCAGGGCGTGGTGAAGTTCGGCTGGAGGCGGGTGACGGTCCGGACGAGGAACTCGAACTCGTGCCACTCGTTCCGCTTGAACTTCTCGATGGCCGCCCGCCACAGGGCGGTGATGACGAACCCGCGGCTGCCGAGCGTGCCGAGCCGCATGGCCGTGCTGGTGATCTCCGGGTCGCCCTGTTCCAACTCGCGGAGCTCGAGCGCCTCGCTGCTCGCCTGCTGCTCGATGGTGCGGCTGTACAGCCAGTCGGCGTAGTGGGCGACCTTGTTCGGCGCGTCGTCCGGCCGGGCGTCGGCGTCGGCCCCGCCCCGCCGCTCCTGGTTCATGTACGTGGCCCGCGCCGCGTTGCTGAGCGGGACCTGCAGCTTGCCCCGCCACAGCAGGCTGAGCGTGAACAGGCCGATGATGAGCAGGAAGTACGTCCACTTCCGCCGGGTGACGGCTCGCTGGAACGGGTTGGCCATGACAGGTCGGTCTCCGAGCTATATAGCCGCCGGCTTGCCGGCGGGGTTTCGGCGGTCGCAAAACCCCGCCGGCAAGCCGGCGGCTATATGAAAACGTACGTCGCCACTTCGCGGTTCATGTAGGGCGGGTCAAGGCTTTGCGCCGACCCGCCGAGGGGGTCGTAACCACAAGAGAGACACGCCGAACCGGCTGGAACCGGACGGCGGGTCGGCGCAGAGCCTTGACCCGCCCTACGAGATTACGCCGCGACCTCGCGGTTGCGGATCAGGTAGTACGACAGCAGCGCCCACGGGAGCAAGTACCCGATCAGGATGATCACGTTCATCACCAGGTACTCGACGTTGATGTTGAACCCTTCCTTCAGGTAGTTCGTCCACGTGAACGCGTCGATGTTCGGCACGATGTTCTCGTACCGGCGGAACACCCACGCGTAGAACTGGTCGCCGTACCCGATCGTCCGCCGGGTCGCCGTGTCCTCCAACTCCGCCGTCGGCGTCGTCGCCTGCAACAGCCGGGTCAGCGACTCGAACGGCCCGCCGCCGGTGCTCTGGCCGGTCGCCACGTCCCGCAGGTGGTCGGCGAAGTACGCGCACACGTACAGGAACGCCGCCGCCAATAGCGCGATCACGCCGGACAGGTACGTGCTCAGCGTCACCGCCACGCCGACCAGGATGATCGCCCGGCAGAGGAGGCCGAAGGCGTTCTTGAAGTAGTTCTCGCTGAACGTCTTCTCCCCTTCCATCAGGTACAGGTCGGCCTCGGCCATGCCGAGCATCTGGCCGGGGCTGAGGCACTTCACGTACACGATCGCCCGCGGCGCGCCGGCCGGCGGCGTCCCCTGGCGGGCGTTGCGGAACAGGCCCGTCGGGACGTAAACCGTCGCCGGGTGGTAGTCGTAAACCTCCGTCGTGCCGATCTCGAAGAACCCGAACTCCTCGGCCAGTTGGTCGACGTACTTCCACGCCTCCGTGCCGGGCTTCGCGTAGGCCAGCGACGGCGGGGCGTTCGGGCCGCCGATCTCTTTCTTCCGCAGCTTCGCGTCGATCTCGGCCCGCTTCGCCTTGTACTCCTCCTCCCGCGCCCACGTCCACGACCCGTCCCCGCCGCGGACGGTCGGCGGCTTCTGCTCGCACTGCCACGACACGACGCGGACGTTCACGTCCACCCCGCGGTTCTCGTCCCCCTTCGTCAGCCGGAAGATGTCGAACGTGAACTCCAGCGGGACCTGCTCGCGGGACGTGAGCGGCTCGGCCATGTTCGCCGGGATCGTGGCGAAGCTCCACAGCGCCCGCTCGGACGTGGTCTTCGAGCCGGGGATGTACTTCCGGTAGTCGAACTCCCGGCCGACGTTCATGCCGGTGTAGTTGTCCGTCCGCGCCCGGAAGTCGATCTTCCCCCGCAGCGGCACGCGGGACCGCTGGCTCTCCTCCACCGCCTTCGGGTCGAACGTCGTCCCGAACGTGAGGTAAACCCACCCCACCAGCGTCATCAGCGCCAGCGCCACGGTCAGCAGCGCGCTGTACCCGAAGAACCGGCCGAGGACGATCTCGAACCGCTCGACCGGTTTCGTGACGATCGTGTAGATCGTCTGGTGCTTGATGTCGTTCGGGATGCGGAACGCCGCCAGGATGACGGCCGGCACGAGCAACAGCAGCGTGCTGGCGAACGCCGTCACGTCGAGCGTCAGCCGGATTTCGTCCTCCGGCTTGTTGTTCGGCAGGAACCACTTCACCGGGAAGAGGAAGACCAGCAGGAACAGGAGGAACACGAAGAACAGCCGGTCGCGGAACGCCTCCTTCACGCTCAGCTTGGCGATGGCGTAGACCCGCTGGAACCGGAGCTTGAGCAGGTCGCGGGCGAACGGGTGGCCGAGGCCGAGCAGCGCGAACAGCCCGCCGGCGGACAGGAGCAGCGGCTGGAGCTTGTACGACACGACCGGCGGCAGGTAGACGAGCGCCTCGGTGGCGATGGCGTTCGAGATGTACTGCGCCTCCGGCCGGCCGACGCCGACGAGGTACGCGGCCGCGAACCCGGCGTAGCAGATGAGCGACAGGACGGCCATGAACAGCATCCACGTCGTCACCGGCATCCGGAGCTTGGTCGATTCCGGCTGGTCGGTCGGCGCGAAGATGGCGTACAGCAGGTAGATGAACAGCCCGACGGCGGCGAACCCGCCGGCGTCCGTCAGCCACACCTGGGCGAGGCCCGGCAGGTGCTGGAGGGCGAGCGGCTCGCGGTCGAGGATGAGGATGCCGAACAGGGACATGGGTATGGGGTATGGGGTATGGGGTATGGGGTATGGGGTATGGGGTATGGGGTATGGTCGGAACGGGTCTGGGAAGCGGGCGGGCCAATCGGGTGGGGGGGGTATTTCTGCCATACCCCACACCCGATACCCCATACCCTACGACCCCGCAGGGGTCGTTTCGGCCGGCGGCAGGTAGCGGCGGCCGGGCCGGGCCTTCGACTCGTCCACGATCCGCAGGAACAAGTCTTCCAGCGTCGTCGTCGGGTGGCCGAACGACTCCAACTTGCCGCCGTGCTTGTCGATCACGGCCGCGAGGTCGGCCCGCAGCGCGTCGTTCAGTTCCAGCCCGGTGGCGCGGATTTCGAGCCGCTTCTGGTCTTCCACCAGCTTGTTGACCTGCCCCAGTTCCTGGAGGTCGCCGCCGTACAGGATGGCGATCCGGTCGCACACGTCCTGCACATCGTCCAGGCGGTGCGAGCACATCAGGATGGTCTTGCCCTTCTTCTTCAGGTCGAGGATGAGGTCCTTCATCCACCGCGTGCCGAGCGGGTCGAGGCCGGAGGTCGGTTCGTCCAGGATGACGAGGTCCGGGTCGTTGATGAGGGCTTGCGCGAGGCCGATCCGCTGCCGCATCCCCTTCGAGTACTCGCGGAGGATGCGCTTCTTGTCGTTCGACAGGCCGACCATGTCGATCAGCTCCGCCGCCCGCTTCTCGCGGACGGACGACGGGATGTTGAAGAGGCGGCCGTAGAAGTCGAGAGTTTCTTCCGCGTTGAGGAACCGGTAGAGGTACGATTCTTCCGGCAGGTAGCCGATGCGCTCGTTCTTCTCGACCTTCGCGGCCGGCTGGTTGAACACGAACGCATCGCCGCCGGACGGGAAGAGGAGGCCGAGGAGGAGCTTGATGGTGGTCGTCTTGCCGGACCCGTTGGGGCCGAGGAGGCCGAAGATTTCGCCCTTCTCGATGGTGAGGTCGAGGGCGTTGAGGGCGGTCTTCTTCTTTCGGCCCCAGAAGTCGCGGTAAATCTTGGTGAGACTTCGCGTTTCGACCACGTACTCGGTCATGTCGGGCCTCTCGTCGTCGGTGGGTCTGGGTGATCTACGCCACCCGCCGCGGATCGGTTCGCGCCGTTGTTTTAGGAAGTGCTTCCGCCCTCGGCAGCGAGCGAAATGACCGGACCGCGGCGGGTTTTCAGCCCCGTTCACGGGGCTAAAGAGGGGTCACGCCCGATGATCGACCCACCCGGCCGGGGTGAACACCTGGTTCGGCCGGAAGTTCGCCTTGTACGCCAGCGACCGGCAGCCGTCCACGAAGTACCCGAGGTACACGAACGGCCGCTCCTTCGCCTGGGCGTACCGGATGACCGACAGCACGTTGAACGTGCCGAGCGACCGGTCGCGGTCGTCCGGGTCGTAGTAGAAGTAGATGGCCGACGGGCCGCCCGGCAGGTCGTCCACGTACCCGACGCCGACCAGCTTCCCGCCGACGCGGTAGACCCACTCCTGCGTCGGGTACGGGTGGGCCACGAACGTCTCGACGTAGTCGTCCCGGCTCTTCGGGTCGCGGTCCCGCCAGCCGACGTGGTCGCTCTGGAAGGCGTGGTAGCGGTCGTACAGTTCGAGCTTCTCGTCGCTGACGCTCGGTTGTCCGACGCTCACCGTCACCTCGCCCGCGTTCGCCTTCCACGCCCGCTTCTGGCTCTGGCTGGGGGCGAACCTCGCCGCGTCCACCCGGAGCGACCGGCACATGTCGCACGCGTCGCACTGCGGCCGGAAGATCGAGTACCCGAACCGCCGCCAGTTGGCGAGCATGAGCGGCTCGTACTCGGCGGCGGAGAGGTCGGCGAGGAACTCGTACCGCATGGTGGCGACGCGGCCCGGCAGGTAGCTGCACGGGTGCGGCGGGGTGACGATGGTGGCCAGCGACTTCATTCGGGGATGATACACGACCCCGTGTTTCCCCGCGACCCGGCGGCGGGGGCGACCCGACTTCCGAAGTCCGGCTTCGACTTCGGAAGTCGAACGGGGCCAGCGCCGACGGGCGGGGAGTACCGCCCCCTCCCGCATCGACTTCCGAAGTCGAAGCCGGACTTCGGAAGTCTGGGCCACTCGTTCTTCCGGTATACTGAGCCGATCGGCTCCCCTGGGTGCCACCATGTCCGACGACTTGACTCGCGACCACACGCCGACCGCGGACGCCGCCACCGTGGCGGCCGCGGACACCGCCGTTGCCCGCCCGGTCCCGGCCGCGGCCGGGTTCGACATCGGGGCGGAGATCGCCCGCGGCGGCATGGGCGTCGTCTACCGCGGCCGCGACACCGCGCTGGACCGCGAGGTCGCGATCAAGGTCCTCCGGGACGATTTCAGCATCGACGGCTCGTCCGCCAAGCGGTTCGTCGCCGAGGCCCGGATCACCGGCCAGCTCCAGCACTTCGGCATCCCGCCTATCCACCACGTCGGGACGCTCGGCGACGGCCGGCCGTTCCTCGCCATGAAGCTCATCAAGGGCGAGACGCTGGCGGACGCCAAGGCCGTCGGCGACAAGCTCGCGGTGTTCGAGGCCGTCGCGCAGGCCGTCGGGTACGCCCACGCCCACGGCGTCATCCACCGCGACTTGAAGCCGGCGAACGTCATGGTCGGAACCTACGGCGAAGTCCAGGTGATGGACTGGGGCCTCGCGAAGGTTCTGTCCGACCGGCCGGCGGCCGTCGCCGACCCGGACACGACCCGCGGCGGCACGGAGATTCGGTCGCTCCGCGACGACGGCGACCACACGCACGCCGGGAACGTCCTCGGCACGCCGGCGTTCATGCCGCCGGAGCAGGCCATCGGCGCGAACGAGCAGGTGGACGCCCGGTCGGACGTGTTCGGCCTCGGCGCGATCCTGTGCGTGCTCCTCACCGGCCGCCCGCCGTACGTCGGGGCGTCTTCCGAATCGACCCGGCAGCTCGCCGCCCGCGCCAAACTCGACGACGCCTTCGCCGCCCTCGACGGGTGCGGGGCCGAGCCGGATTGGGTCGCGCTGTGCAAGAAGTGCCTCGCACCCGAACCGGCCGACCGCCCGGCCGACGCCGGCGTCGTCGCGACCGAGGCGGCGGCCCTTCGCCGGGCGACGCTGGAGCGGGCGAGGCGGGCCGAGATCGCGACGGCGGAAGCCGAGGTGAAGGCGGCCGAGGAGCGGAAGCGGCGGCGGGTCTGGCTGCGGGCCGTCGGCGCGGTGGCGGCCGTGTTCGCGGCTGCGGCCGGGCTGAGTTCGTGGCTCGCCGTCCGCGCGTACTGGGCCGAGCAGGCCGCGTCCGAGCGGCTGATTCAGACGAAGGCGGCCGAGGAGAAGGCCCGCGGGGAGGAGGGGAAGGCGAGGGAGTCCGAGGCGCGGGCGAAGGAGGCGGAGGCGACGGCGAAGGACCGCGAGGCGAAGGAGCGGGCCGCCCGCGCCGACGCCGACAAGCAGAAGCGGCAGGCGAAGGAGGAGGCGGCGTCCGCCCTGGCCGTGAAGGACTTCGTCTGCGACATCCTGGCGAAGGCCGACGCGAAGAAGGACGCCACCCCGGCCGAGGTCGAGGCGGCCAACCGGGAGGCGAAGAACAAGCTCGACTACGCCGTCCGCCGGCTGGACGACTTCGACGGCAAGCCGGCCACCGAGGCCGAGATCCGCAACACCATCGGCATGATGTACGACACGCTCAAGGCCGTGCCCGAGGCCGAGGCGCAACTCAAGCGGTCGCTCGAGCTGTTCGAGGAGGCGTTCGGCCCGAACCACGACGTGACGCTGCACGCGGCCCGGGGGCTGGGCGGGTTCTACGTGAGCCTCAAGCGGTGGGCCGACGCCGAGCCGCCGTTCCGCCGGGTGCTCGCCGGGTTCGAGAAGGACAGCGGGTTCAACGCCCTCTTCGGCCTGAAGGCCGCGCAACAGCTCGCCGCCATCGCTCAACAGCTCAAGCGGCCGGCCGACGCCGTCGGGTACCTCCGCCGCGGGCTGCCGCTCGCCCAACGGGGTACGCCCGGGCCGGACTCGGCGGCCGTCCTCAACGTGCGGCAGTTGCTGGCCAACGCCCTCGTGCAGAACGGCGAGTTGGCCGAGGCCGAGCGGGAGTTCCGCGGCATCATCGCCGCCGCGGTGTCGGCCCGCGGGGGGGACGACTGGGTCGTCTCGTTCGCGTCGTGGGGCCTGGAGGAATGCCTCGCCAAGCAGGGGAAGCACGCGGCGGCCGGGCAAGAGATCCGCGACCACCTGGCCCGCCTCACCGCCGCCATCGGGGCGGCCCACGAGCGGACGCGGGAGCAGGCGATCCGGCTCGGGACCTACCACTCGTTCCACCGCGAGTTCGACCGGTCCGTCCCGCTGTTCGAGGGGGTGGTGAAGCAGGCCGGCGACACCGCCGGGGCCTGCCGCCCGCTGCTGCACCTCGGCAGCGACCTCCACGCGGTCGGCCGCACGGCCGAGGCCGTCGCCGCACTGGAACGGGGCGAGCACCTCCGCCGCAAGCACAACCTCGCGGACCTGCGGGACCACGCGTACCACTCGCTCGTGGCCGCCTACAAGGCCGCGGGCCGGGACGAGTCGTTGCGGGCGTTGAACCGGGCCATCGCGGCGGAGGTGCGGGCCATCGAGAAGCCGTACACCTTCGCCCGCGCCGACGGCCTGGCGTTCGTCGGCTGGTACATGCTTACGGTCCGGCAGTTCACCGAGGCCGAGCCGGTCCTCCGCGAGTGCGTGGCGATCCTTGAGAAAGAGGCCCCGGACGCGTGGCAGACGCACAACGCCGCGTGGATGCTCGGGTGGGCGGTGTTCGGCCGCGGCCGGGCGGCCGCCGCCGAGCCGCTGCTGCTGCGGGGTTACGAGGGCGTGAAGCGGCGGGCCGAGACGATCCCGGAGCAATTCCGCGAGGTCGTCGTCGCGGCCGCGGACCGGCTGGTCGCCGTGTACGACCGGCTGGACCGCCCGGCCGACGCCGCGAAGTGGCGGGCGGAACGGGCGACGTACCCCCGCGAGGCCGCCCCGCCCCCGCGGCCGCGGCCGTGAGCCGAGCCGACAAAGCGCACTTCAGCACCGACTTCGCCTGGATCGGCGCGCCCCGTGCAGCCTCTGAGACCGGGAATTGGCTCCCCGGAGGGCACACATGGGCGACTTCATCCGTCTCGAAGGGCCGCAGCGGGCCGTGTACCTGTTCGACACCCGCCTCGTCGGCGTGAACGCGGAGAACGGCAAAAAGCTGCTGTTCACGCTCGCCCTCGTCGCCCTGCTGCTCGCGCTCGGCTGGGCACTGCGGGCGCTCACGCGGTTGATCCTCCGCGACCGGGCCGACCAGCGGACGGCGTTCTGGACCCGCCAGGGCATCCGCCTGTTCGTCGGCGTCGCGCTTGTCTTCGGCGTGGCGAGCATCTGGTTCGACGACCCGACCACCCTGACGACCGGGCTGGGGCTGGTGTCGGCCGGGCTGGCGTTCGCCCTCCAGAAGGTCATCACGGCCGTCGCCGGGTACCTGGTCATCCTCCGCGGGAAGACGTTCAACGTCGGCGACCGGATCGCCATGGGCGGGGTCCGCGGGGACGTGATCGCGCTCGGGCTCACCCAGACGACGATCATGGAGATGGGCCAGCCGCCGGCCGTGCAGGGGGCCGACCCGGCCATGTGGGTGCAGAGTCGGCAGTACACCGGCCGGGTGGTCACGGTGAGCAACGCCAAGCTCTTCGACGAGCCGGTGTACAACTTCACCCACGAGTTCCCGTACCTGTGGGAGGAGATGATGCTGCCCATCCCGTACGCCGCTGACCGCGGCCGGGCCGAGGAAATCTTGCTCGCCGCCGCCCGCCGGCACGCCGTCCCGCAGGAAGAATTGCAGGCCGCCCGGATCGACGAACTGAAGCGGCGGTACTTCCTGGACCGGCTCGGGGTGCAGCCGAGGGTGTACTACCGGTTGACCGACAACTGGCTGGAACTGACGGTCCGGTTCGTGGTGGCCGACCACGGCATCCGGGACGTCAAGGACGCCATGAGTCGGGACGTGCTGCGGGAGTTGGAGGCGGCCGGGATCGGGTTGGCGTCGGCCACGTTCGAGGTCGTCGGCCTGCCGCCGATCCGCGTGGCGGTGGACGAAAAGGCCGCCCGGCCGCGGGTCGGCCCGACCGACTGACCCGCGGGGCCGGCCTACCGGCCGGCCCCGCCGAGCGACTCGAGCGTCCGGGCCGCCCGGTCGGCCACGCGGCGCTTGTCCCGCGGGGCGGACAAGGTCCGCTCGCTCAAGTCGATCACCTCGCGGGCGTGTTCCAACAAGACGGCCCGCCGCGGCGGGGACGCCGTCCGGCCGGCCACCCGTTCGAGCGAGGCGAGCAGCCCTTCCAGAACTGCTACATTTGCGTCGGCGTTCTGCCGGACTTGATCGTACGCCTCGCCGACCAGGTCGGCGTAGGTCGGGCCGCACGTCAGCACCCGCAACTCCCCGTCCCGGCCGCGGAACCGGGACTCGATGCGGCGGTCGGACAGGCGAACCAGGATGGCCGTCAGGTGGTCGATGCACATCACGGCCGTGGTGGTGTCGTTCACGCCGGGCGAGAGCGCCTTCAGGGCCACGTCCACGATCTGCCGGACGCCGAACGCCGCGTCCTGCTCCACCGTCCGCTGGCGGCCGATGGCGTACAGCCCGCGGACCCGATCGGCATCTTCGTCGCTCGGGGCGAACCCGTGGACGGAGGCCAGCGGCTCCCCCGCGATGACGTGTTGGCCGACCCGCCGTTCCTTCCGGACGACCGCCCGCCGCTCGCCGGCGAACGCCAACAGCCCGGCCGTATCCACCGCCTGGACGTACCCCGTCCGGGCGGCCGCCACCGCATGCCAGGGGCCGCCGGCCGCGTCCGGCTCGCCGGTTGGGTCCTCCTCGCCCACCCCCTCGGGGAACAGGTGATCGACGGCCCGAAGGGTCTCGCCGGTCGCCGCGGCCAGGATGTGGCTGGCCTGGATGGAGGCCGAGATGTGGTGGATGAAGTAGATCAGGACGCCGATGCCGGCGAACCCGAGGATAAGGCCGCCCAGGACGGCCACGGACGGGACGAACGCCCCCTCGTCGCCGCCCCGGATGGTCCGAAGTACGACCAGGCAGTAGGCGAAGATGCCGACGAACGCCCCGAGGACGGACTGGGTCACCCGGTCGCGGAGGAAGTTCCGGAGCACCCGCGACGTGTACTGGCTGGACGCCAGCGACAGGGCGACGAGGGTGATGGAGAACACCACGCCGGCGATCGTGATCATCGAACTGGCGACGGCCGTGAGCAGGCCCCGCGCGCCCTCGGCCCCGGCCCCGAACAGCCGCGGCGACCCCGCCAGCGTGCCCGCCGGGAGCCACCCGTCGGCGTCGATCAGCACGGCCGCGAGTACGACGGCCGCCAGCACGCAGAGGGCCGGGAGGAACCAAAAACTGTACCGGACCTTTAGCCAGAATTGGTGGAAAGGACGAATCGCATCACCCCCGTTCGTGACGATCCCGGCCGCCGTCGCGGAACTCACAAGCTAGGCGCGACGTGTCGCCGCGGCACCCCGTCCGCGCGGCCGCCTGCCACTCCAGGAGGCCTAGCCCGCCCACGAATACGGCCTCCGCGACCAGTTGGCCCACCCCGAACGGACTTGCCTCGCCGACCCACGCGACCGCCAGCGCCGCGCAGAAGACCGCCCACGCGACGTTCGCCGCCGCGACCGCGCGGAGGAACGGGACCCGGTCGCCCCGGCTGCGCATGGCGAGCGTGAACGAGACGCCGGCGTAGGCGAGGTTCGCGAGGCCCATCCCCAGCAGCAGGTCGGCCGGCAGCGCGTAGAGGTCGGCCAGCCAGCCGCGGAGGGCCAGCACCAGCGCGCCGACGACAGCCCCGGCGATCCAATCGACCCAAATGAGTACGCCCGCTCGGATGAGTTCCCCCTCCGCCGCCGATCGACCCCCGCTCACCTGCTGCGGCCCGTGAGGAACCAGGAAGGTAAGCGGTTGATTGTTCGCTCGATCAGCCCGCGGGCAGGAGTTGCTTCGGCATTATGTCATGGTACGCCCGCACCCGGCCGTGAAGCTACGTCACGGCCTCGTCGTTCAACTCGTGAAACGTCGGGGGCGAGTGTAAGTTGTGCGTGGCCCGGTCTGGTTCCCCGCGGCGGAGGCGGAAGCACCCGTCGTCTCACAGGCCGGTGAGGGTGACCAGCTCCCCCAGGCGGTTGACGATGATCGCCGCCCGGCCGTTGGGAAGAACGATCTCGACGGTGCCGTCCCGCCCGGCCCGGGCGATGCCGTTGTTCATGGCCCGGGCCAGGTCGTCGAGGGTGTTGATGCCGAAACTCGGCCCGCGCTCGACCAGGCGGCTGATGAAGTGGGCGTTGTGCGCCTCCCGCAGGCCCGCGTCTCTCAGGGCGTTGCGGATCTGCTGTTGGGTCAGCTGGTGGAACGGCTGGTTGCGGATCAGGCCGGTGAACGCGACCCGGCCGACCCGCCCGACCACCACCGCCCCGCGCGACCCGAGCCGCGTCAGCATCTGAACGAGAAGTCGTAAGAGTGCCCCCATCGCAGCCTCCAAAGTTGACCGCCGTTGGTGTCCATCATAGGCGGCGTTCCGGCCGATCCCGCCGAACCCGCCAACCGTTCCCACCCACGCCGCCCGTTCCGCGAACCAGCATAGCGTCCCGTCCGGCGCGGGTCAAAAGTCGATCGCGTGCGACGGCTCGATCTTACCAATAAACTAACGCGATCCTCTCGCGCCCTTCACGGACGGACCCATGACCGGAGACGACGACATGACCCGTACCCAGGCCGCCGCCGTCACGCTCGCCCTGTTCGCGCTCGCCGACGCCGCCCCCGGACAGGCCACGTACCAGAAGCCGCCGCAACCCATCCTCGACGTGCTCAACGCCGAGCTGCCGCCGGGCGTCAGCCTCAACCCGACGCGGGACACGCTCGCCCTCGTCCAGACGGCCCGCTACCCCGGCATCGCCGAACTCGCGGAGCCGCAACTGCGGCTCGCCGGGTATCGCATCAACCCGAAGACGAGCGGCCCGGCCCGGCCGCCGCGGGTCACGGCCCTCACGTTCCTGCCGGTCGAGGGCGGACACCCGCGGCCGGTCGAACTGCCGAAGGGGAAGGTGTCCGCCCCGGACTGGTCGCCGGACGGGAAGCGGATCGCCGTCACCGTCACGACCGACGACGCCATCGAACTCTGGGTCGGCGACGTGGCCGACGCCAAGCTGCGGAAGGTCCCCGACCTGAAACTCAACGGCGTCCTCGGCGACCCGATCCAGTGGATGCACGACTCGGCGCACCTGATCGTCCGCAGCGTCCCGGCCGACCGCGGGGCCGCGCCGGCCGCCCCGGCCGCGCCGCCGGGGCCGACGGTGCAGGAAACCGCCGGCAAGGCCGGGCCGGTTCGCACGTACCAGGACTTGCTCCAGAACGCGCACGACGAGGACCTGTTCGAGCACTACGCCACGTCGCGGCTGGCCGTCGTGGACTTCGCCACCGGCAACGTCCTGCCCGGCGGCCCGCCGGCGATGTACACGTCCGCGTCCCTCTCGCCGGACGGCAAGTACCTGCTCGTGTCGAAGCTGAAGCGGCCGTTCTCCTACCTCTATCCGGCGTCGTCGTTCCCGAGGACGGTCGAAGTTTGGGACGAGCAGTCGCGAATGATTCGTACCGTCGCCGACCTGCCGTTGCAGGACAAGGTGCCCATCGAGGGCGTGCCGACCGGCCCGCGAGGCGTGACCTGGATGCCGACGCGGGACGCCACGCTCATGTGGGTCGAGGCGCTCGACGGCGGCGACCCGAAGGTGAAGGTCCCGCACCGCGACCAGACATTCACCCTGAGCTTCCCCTTGCCCGTCAACCCGGAGCCGACGCCGCTCTTCAAGGTGGAACACCGGTACAGCGGCACGAGCCACTTCCCGGACGGCGACCGCGTCCTCACCAGCGACTACGACCGCGACCGGCGGTGGACGCGGACCGTGCTGCGGAAGCTGTCCGACCCGGCCGCGGAGCCGACGGTCGTGTTCGACCGCTCGATCCAGGACCGGTACAACGACCCCGGCACGCCGCTGACGAAGCGGATGCCGAACGGCCGCGTCGCGCTGTGGGTGGTCAACGACACGCTGTTCCTGAGCGGCAACGGGGCGACGCCGAAGGGCGACCGGCCGTTCCTCGACCGGTTCCACATCTCGACCAAGAAAAGCGAGCGGCTGTTCCAGTGCGGCGAGGGGGTGTACGAGTTCGTCACGTCCCCGCTGACCGACGACGGCACGAAGCTGCTCGTCCGCCGCGAGTCGCCGACCGACCCCGGCAACTACTTCCTCCGGGCGAACGGCATGGAGACGCCGATCACCACGTTCGTCGATCCCGCGCCGGTCCTGCGGAAGATCAAGAAGCAGCTCGTGACGACGAAGCGGCCGGACGGCGTGACGGTGTCGTTCACCCTCTACCTGCCGCCGGACTACAAGGCCGGCGAGCAGCGGCCGACGGTGTTCTGGGCGTACCCGCGGGAGTTCAACACGGCGGACACGGCCGGGCAGGTGACCGGCAGCACGAACCGGTTCACGACCGTCGCCGGGTACTCGCACCTGTTCTTCTTGCTCGCCGGCTACGTCGTGATGGACGAGGTGAGCGTGCCGATCGTCGGCGCGCCGGACAAGGCGAACGACACGTTCGTCGAGCAGCTGACGGCCAGCGCGAAGGCGGCCATCGACAAGGCGGTCGAGATGGGGCCGGTGGACCGCGACCGGATCGGCGTCGGCGGGCACAGCTACGGGGCGTTCATGACGGCGAACCTGCTCGCCCACAGCGACCTGTTCCGGGCCGGCATCGCCCGGAGCGGCGCGTACAACCGGACGCTCACACCGTTTGGGTTCCAGAACGAGCGGCGGACGTTCTGGGAAGCGCCGGCCGTGTACGCGACGATGTCGCCGTTCCACAACGCGCACAAGATCACCGAGCCGATCCTGCTCGTCCACGGGGCGGCGGACGACAACCCCGGCACGTTCCCGGTGCAGAGCGAGCGGCTGTACCAGGCGATCCGCGGGAACAACGGCACGGCGCGATTGGTGATGCTGCCGCACGAGTCGCACGGGTACGCGGCGAAGGAGACGATCGAGCACGTCCTGGCCGAGCAGGTGGCGTGGTTCGACAAGCACGTGAAAGGAGCGGCGTCCCGATGACCGGCCTCGACGTACTCGTTCGGCAGGACTTCGCCCCGCTCCGCGGCCAGCGGGTCGGCCTCGTCACGCACCCGGCGGCGCTGTCGTCGGGCCGGCGGTCCGCCGCGGAGTTGTTCGCCGCGCACGCGAACCTCGTCGCGCTGTTCGGCCCGGAGCACGGGTTCACCGGCGAGGCGCAGGACCTCATCCCCGTCGCGGGCACGTCGTCCGCGGTCCCGATCCACTCCCTCTACGGCGACACGTTCGACACGCTGAAGCCGACGCCGGAGATGCTCCGCGGCCTCGACGTGCTGGTCATCGACATGGTGGACGTGGGTAGTCGGTACTACACGTTCCAGGCGACGATGCTGTATTGCATGGAGGCGGCCGCCGACATCGGGCTGTCAGTCATGATCCTCGACCGGCCGAACCCGATCGGCCGACCCGTCGAGGGGCCGACCATCCGCCCCGGCTTCGACAGCTTCGTGAGCGCCCACCCGATCGCGATCCGGCACGGGCTGACGATGGGCGAACTCGCCATGCTCTACAAGGCCGAGCGCGTCCCCGGCGTGAAACTGGAAGTGGTGAAGTGCGCGGGCGAATGGGGCTGGGTGCTGCCGCCGTCGCCGAACATGCCGTCGATGCAAACGGCCCTCGTCTACCCCGGCGGCTGCCTGTACGAGGGCACGAACCTCAGCGAAGGCCGCGGCACGACCCGGCCGTTCGAGTACGTCGGCTTCCCCGGCGTCAACCCGCAGCACCTCGCCGACCGCCTGCGGTCCGACGGGCTGCCGGGCGTGGACTTCCTGCCCGTCACGTTCCGGCCCACCTTCCAGAAGCACGCGGGGCAAAGTTGTGGCGGCGTGTTCATCGTCCCAACCACGGCCGACTTCCGCCCCGTCCGCACCGGCCTCGCGGTGCTGATCGCCTTCCGCGACCTGCTCGGCGACCAGTTCAAGTGGCGGACGGAACGTTACGAGTTCGTGGACCACGTCCCCGCCATCGACCTGCTGTTCGGCAGCGACCGGGAGCGGAGAATGATCGAGGCCGGCGCACGTTGGCGCGAGATCGCGAAGCTCTGGGAGTTGGAGGAGGCGGCGTTCCGCGAGCGGCGGAAGTCGTTCCTGCTGTACGCAGAGTGAACACGCATGACCGAACCACACGAACCCGCCCTCCTCGCCGCCGTGCGTTCCGACCCGGCCGACGCCGTGCCGCGGCTGGTGTACGCCGACTGGCTGGAGGAACACGGCGACGCCGACCTCGCGGCCTACGTCCGCCTCGAATGCGACGCCCGGCCGTTCGCGAAGCGCGTGCCGCAGCTGACCGCCCTGTGCAAGAAGGCGAAGCGGCCGCTCGGCGGGTGGGAGTACGCCGCGGACCTCGCCCGCGTCCGGGACAAGCTCGCCGCCGTGCGGAAAGAAGACGCCACGTTCGCCCTGTTCGGGGCCGAGAAGACCGGCGACTTCGGCCACCGGTACGAGTTGTCGCCGCCGCTACCGGAGCCGGACCTGTTGGCGTTCGAGAAAACTATCGGCTACCAACTGCCGGCCGACTACCGGGCGTTCCTCCTGCGGTTCGGCAACGGCCAAGTGGGGCCGTACTACGGCCTCCTGCCGCTCGATTTGAAACAGGAAGTCGAGTCCTTGCGGCGGCCGTTCCCGTTCGGCCGTGAGGCCATCGAGCGGTGGGCGGACGAGCCGCTGTCGTTCGACGACGTGAACTACAACGACGGCAACCTGATGCTGAGCGACGCCGGGTGCGGCACGTATGCGTTCCTGGTGGTGAACGGCGAATCCCGCGGCACGATGTGGGGCAGCGACGGCGGCGGCGAGCTGGTCCGCGACTGTGACGACGCCGGTGAGCCGCACACGTTCCTGTCGTGGTACGAGGCGTGGCTGGACAACTGCCTCCGCCCGGACGTGCTGGCCCACTACCGCAAGCAGCAGCGGGACCAGCGAAAGCGGTAGCCTGTGAATTTGACGAATGTGCCGCTTGCAGGGATGAGGTATGTTCCCTGCTTTGCATTAGCACCGAGAAGATCGATCCATGTTATTCTTCACTCGATGAATTCCTCTCAAAAGATCGAACCTGCGGCAAAATGACAGGCTCCTTACCTTGGTTAGATGGAGGGACGGGCCTTGTTGCTGCTTTGGGGTATTCGTTACTTCGACAGAAATGACCGGAAGTTCAAAGACCGGTCGCTTCGCCTCGATACGCAAACTCTCGACCCGGTTTGTCGGGCCGCAATCGAGTTGGTCGTCAACAATGAGGCCACACGAAGGGGCCGTGATGTAGTGAAATATCGCCATCTCTTTGTCGAAGAAGTACCCGGCACTAATTACGGCGACCCGGATCCAGCGAGCGAGATTCGATGCTTTGGTGTGGATGACTATTTCGAGGACGAGACGGGAGAGGAAGTCAGTGGAGACGAGTTGGGCCGGCTCTTGACCGGTAGTCCCACTGCCCGCCTAATTCCACACGGAGCAAAGCGGCACGACATTGACTTCATGTTCTCCGAACCACGGCCGCTCCCGGTCGCCGAGATATGCCTTACCGGACAAGAGGTAAGGCTGTTGGGTTACTTTGCCAGAGATTTACAAGAGCTGACCAACTCCGCCTTTCTTCGGGACGGTCCCGGCACGTTATCAATGACCGGGCACATGTCGCTCGCGTTAGGCAGCACTCCAGTTTTGACCACCGCCTCTACCGATGACGAAATCCGTTCATTCGTCACTATTTTTCGCCGACTTTACATGGAGAACGAGCCTGCCAACTTCGCAACGGCCGCGGCACTGTTTGTCAAAACCCTCGGGGATCACCCCTATTCAAAGTGGGTGGCGGGTTCGGCGGCTGAATTCAGTCGGCAACTGTCCGCAGTACCGGATACTCGTCCGTTTCTGCCTTTGGGAACCTGCACTTTTACGTCAAAGCGGCTGATCGACGTGTTTCTCTACACGCAGTACGCCCATCAACCGGACGAGAGGCGTCAGAAGCAGTTCACGAAATGCCTGCGGGAAGTACACGGAAACTGCTCGTATTTGGCTTGGCTTTTCCACCACGAAATTTGGATGCGAGGTCGAGAAATCAGGGCCGTAGGCCGAGTTGTGTCAGGTTGGTTTGCGCAATACTGCCACCATCACGCGATCACACCCGACGTGCTCCGGTCGTTACGAGACGACTTGCCGGGACTGGGAGCCGGCGAAAAGGAACATGCTCGACTGGATCGATTAAAACAGGCTCAGATCGAAAAACTGGCGGGAGACCTTTGGAAGCAAGCGGGTTGTCCAGAAGGGGGGCCATCAGCGTATCTCGCAAATGCACGAGAACAATTGGAGCAGTTCATAGCAGGTAGTTGAGTAAACGGTCACTCAGCAAGGGCAACAGTTGAACGGCGACGCCGTGAGGTGAGCAGTCGTCGCTGCGGCGACGACCTCGTCGTGCGGATGCCGCCGAAGTAGGTCGGCCGAGCCGAGGCCGACCACCTGCCCGCTTCCGAAACCGTCCTCCCGACGCAACGGCGAGCCGAGCGGCGTGAGCCGCCGGGTGAGTGCTGTTGCCCGCACCCGGACAGGGTTTTCACCCCGAAGGGGTGGGAGTTCATAGCCCACGGCAACGCCCTGGGCGCGGGCGTCCGGCGTGTTCGCGACCGCCTTCTCGCAGGCTTTCAGCCTGCCGGGTGGTTGCGGCCCCCACCCAGGGCGGCGGGCCTGCGGCCCTTGCCCTGGGCTAACATCTCCCACCCCTTCGGGGTGAAAACCCGTCCGGACGAAAGCCAAAGCATGCGGCCACCACCCGGCGGCTCACGCCGCTCGGCTCGCCACAACCGCGTTCCCGATGCCGGCGGGTTCGAGACACGTCCCGCTTACGCCGGGACGCTCGCCGTTGCACCAGCAATTGCGCTTTTCCCTGGCCGACGCTCAAATGTGAACAAATAGACATTATACCCGTCGCGTCAACCCAGGTGGCGATTCCGCCACGGGGCCACCCTCGTGGCGGTGGCGGCGGTGGCGGTGGCGCTGCCGAATTGACAGGCCGGACGCCCGCCGTTCGGTTCATATCCTTCCCCCATGCCATCCGCGACCCTCTCGACCCTCGACCTCGTCATCGTCGCCGCGTACATCCTCGCGATGACCGTCATGGGGGCGTGGTTCACCCGCAAGCAGAAGGACCTCAAGGCGTACTTCGTCGGCGGCCGTAACGTCGGCTGGTTCATGGTCCTCGTGTCGATCGTCGCCACGGAGACGAGCGCCGTCACGTTCCTCAGCGTCCCCGGCGTCGGGTACGCCGGGAACCTCACGTTCCTCCAACTCTCGTTCGGGTACGTCGTCGGCCGCTGCCTCGTCGCGTGGCTCTTGCTGCCGCTGTACATGAAGGGCGAACTCTTCTCCGCGTACCAGGTGCTCCGCGAGAAGTTCGGCCCGGCCGTGCAGCGGGTCGCGTCCGGGCTGTTCCTCGTCACCCGCACCATCGCCGACGGCCTGCGGCTGTACCTGACGGCCCTCGTCATGCAGTACGTCGTCGGCGACATCGAAGGCTCCATCCTGCTCGTCGGCGTCGTCACCATCGTCTACACGTTCCTCGGCGGCATGAAGGCCGTGCTGTGGACCGACCTCGTGCAGTTCGTCATCAAGATCGCCGGGGCCGCGCTCGCCGGCGTCTTCGTGCTCGACGGCCTCGCGGGCGGCTGGCAGCAGTACGTTGAAATCGGGTCGGCCGCGGACAAGTTCGTCTGGCTCGACCCGGTGTTCGACGTGACGAAGGCGTACTCGCTGTGGACCGGGCTGCTCGGCGGGGCGGTGTTCAGCATGGCGTCGCACGGGGCCGACCAGCTCATGGTGCAGCGGTACCTGTGTGCGAAGTCGCTCGGCCAGGCCCGCCTCGCGCTCGTCCTCAGCGGCGTCACGGTGGCCGTGCAGTTCCTGCTGTTCCTGATGGTCGGCGTCGGGCTGTACGTGGCGAAGCAGACCGGCACGTTCGAGGTCGGCGCGTCGCGGCCGGACGAGGTGTTCGGCCTGTTCATCGTGACGAAGATGCCGGTCGGCGTCGTCGGCATCCTGGTCGCCGCGATCCTGGCGGCGGCGATGTCCACGCTGTCGTCGTCGCTGAACAGCTCCGCGAACGCCTTCGTGACGGACTTCTACAAGCCGCTCGTACCGAACCGGAGCGAGGCGAGCTACGTCACGCTGTCCCGCGTCATGACCGTGGTGTGGGGCGTCGCACAGATGGCCGTGGCGGTCGTCGCGCATCGGAGCGGCAGCGAGCGGAGTGTCGTGGACCGGGTGCTGGCCGTGGCCGGCCTGACGACCGGCCTCATCCTCGGGCTGTTCCTGCTCGGCCGGATGCGGAAGCCGGTCCCGTCGGCGGCGGCCATCGCCGGGCTGTTGACCGGGGCGGTCGTCGTGTCGCTGGCTTACCTGCCGTCGTTCGACTTCGCCCAGGATTGGTTGAAGGCGAACGTGCCCGGCGTGTTCCCGGCCGATAAGAAAACATCTCTCGCGTTCCCGTGGTACGCCCCGCTCGGCGCGGGGACGACGGTACTCGTGGCGCTCGTGACCTCCGCCTTCATCAGATCGAAACCGGCTGCTTAACACGCACATGTTCGACCACCTGCAAACCGAAGCCCGCAACCCCGCGTCCGAGCGGCTGGACGAACTCACGTCCGTCGAGATCGTCGAGCTGATGAACCGGGAGGACGCCACGCTCGCGGCCGTCGTCGCCACGCAGAAGCAGTTCATCGCGCAGGCCATCGACGTGATCGCGGACCGCCTCCGCCGCGGCGGGCGGCTCATCTACTGCGGCGCGGGCACGTCCGGGCGGCTCGGCGTGCTCGACGCCAGCGAGTGCCCGCCGACGTTCCAGACCGACCCGGCGCAGGTCGTCGGCCTGATCGCGGGCGGCCAGTCGGCCATGTTCAAGGCGGTGGAAGGGGCCGAGGATTCGCCCGAACAGGGCGCGGCCGATCTGGTTCAACTCAACGTCGGCCCGGACGACGTGGTGTGCGGCATCGCCAGCAGCGGCCGGACGCCCTACGTGATCGGCGCGGCCCGGCACGCGCGGTCCGTCGGCGCGGCGACGCTCGGCGTCGTCTGCACGACGAACTCGGAGCTGGCCCCCGAGGTCGATCTGCTCATCGCCCCGGTCGTCGGCGCGGAGGTGCTGACCGGCTCGACGCGGCTGAAGGCCGGGACCGCGACGAAGATGGTGTTGAACATGCTCACGACGGGGGCGATGGTCCGCCTCGGCAAGGCGTTCGGCAACCTGATGGTGGACCTGAAGGCGTCGAACCGGAAGCTGATCGACCGGTCGCAGCGAATCGTGCGGACGGTCACCGGGCTGGACGCGAACACGGCCGTGAGCCTGCTCCAGAACTGCGGCGGCGAGGTGAAGACGGCCATCGTCTCGCACCTCGCCGAGGTTTCGCCCGCGGAGGCCCGGCAGAAGTTGCACGCGGCCGGCGGACGGATTCGCGTCGCCGTCGGGACGACGATCAAGACGGCCGCGGCCGAAACCCGCCCGCTGCGGCGCGATCTTGTTCTCGGCATCGACGGCGGCGGGACGAGCACCCGTACCTTGCTGGCCGACGCCGCGACGGGCACGATTCTCGGCCGCGCGGAGGGCGGGCCGTCGAACATTCAGTCCGTCGGCGTGGACACGGCCCTGAAGGCGCTGGACGACTCCATCGACCAGGCGTTCCGCGCGGCGAACCTGCCGCGGGCGAAGGTCCGCGCGATCTGCCTCGGCCTCGCGGGGGTAGACCGGCAGGAGGGGCTGGACATCCTCCACGGCTGGGCGAACCGGTCGGCCGTGGCCGAGACGGTGAAGGTGTCCAACGACGCGACGCTGCTCCTCGCGGCCGGCACGCCGGACGGCTGGGGCCTGGCCGTGATCGCGGGCACGGGATCGATCGCGTTCGTGCGGACGCCGGACGGCAACATCGGCCGGTGCGGCGGCTGGGGCTACACCCTCGGCGACGAGGGGAGCGCCTACGTGATCGCGCACCTGGCGTTGCGGGCCGCGTGCCGGGCGCACGACAAGGTCGGCCCGCCGACGGTGTTGCTCGACCGGTTCGTGAAGCGGATGAACGCCGGCGACCCGCCGGGCCTGATCCCGGCCGTGTACCGCGGCCCGTGGGACCGCGCGGCCATCGCCGGCATGGCCCCGCTGGTGTTGGACGCGGCGGCGGAAGGCGACGCGGTGGCGAAGCAGATTCTCGACGAGGAAGTGTCCGCGTTCGCGCAGACGGCGTTGGGGGCGGTGACGAACAACGGCTTGCCGCGGGACGGGCTACCGATCGCGCTGGCCGGCGGGCTGCTGCTGAACAGCGAGTTGTACCGGCGGCTGTTCCTCGACGCACTGCGGGCGCTCGGCGTGTCGCCCGGCGCGGTGACGCCGGTGGACGAGCCGGCGCGGGGGGCGGTGGTGTTGGCGAGGAAGGCGCTCACGACTTGAATACCGACCGGGGCGCGATGGCATGTTCGAGCACCCGTTGTTCCGCACCGTTGATTTCTTCGTCTGCCCGACCGTCGTGGACGGAATGCCCAGTGACCGCGGGCCGGTCCTGACGGTCGGCCTGAGCCGGACCGAATGGGACCGCCGCGCCTCCGACCCGGCGGTCCGACCGGGCGTGTACCTAAGCGAGTTGTGGGTCTTCTACCACGTCGAGCTACTGGCCGCGTTCGTCGGCGAGCGGCAGTTCGCGGTCCAGGCGTACCACGTCGAGCCGGACGGCTCGCTGTCGCCCGTGCCCTACCCGCCGGCCTACGTCGGCGATCACGCGCGGGCGGAATTGCCTTACGACGGGCCGGAGTTGCGGTACAATTTCACCGCCGGGGTGCGGGCCTTCCTCCACGGCTCACTGATCCGCCGGTTCTACCTGCCGCGGCTCGGCCCGTACCGGTTCGTGTTGTACGTGCGGGAGCCGCTCGACCGGCCCGTCATGCCGGCCGAGCGATGGCTGCCGGTGGCGCAAACCGAAGTCGTCTTCGAGTGCGAACCATGACGATCGAACGCCGAACCCACACCCGGCCGAACGGCCTCGTCGTGACGCTCAACGTCCCGGCGGAACTCCCGCCGTCCGCCGACGGCGTCCCGACGGTGACGGTCCGCACCAGCCCGACTTCCCGTGCCGTGCCCTCGTCCCCGGTCGTCGGACCGACGGCGGACGAGGTGGCGAAACTGCCCCGCGCCGCCCGCGAGGCGTTCGCCGAGCGAACGGCCCTCCGAGAAGCCGCGAACCGGCCCGACGCGACGGCCATCCGTCGGGACTTCGATCGCCTGGTTCTGCTGGTTCACGCCAACGGGTGGACGGACGACACCCCCGTTCCCCAGGACGTTTTCGGCCCACTGTAAGGTTCATGCTCACCCTCCGCGGCGTCTCGAAGCTGTTCGCCCCGACCGCCGGGCTGTACCCGCTCGACCTCGACGTGCCGGCCGGCGACCGGCTCGTTCTCCTCGGCCCGTCCGGGTCCGGCAAGTCCACGCTCCTCCGGCTCGTCGCCGGGCTGGAGGAACCCGACGCCGGCGAAGTCAGGATCAACGGCAAGGTCGTGAACCGCGTCCCGCCGCACGAGCGTGGTGTCGCGTTCGTCCCGCAGCGGCCGGCGCTGTACCCGCACCTAACGGTGAGGGAAAATCTCGCGGTCGGAGCGGTTTTGTTCCCTCCCCCCTCGGGGGGGAGGGTTAGGGAGGAGGGTGAGGTTCCTCCCTCCGACGCGATCCTCACCGGGCGGGACGCGCTTACCCCCCTCCCTAACCCTCCCCCCCAAGGGGGGAGGGAACAAGAAGTCCCGGCCCGGAACCACGACTACTTCAACATCGCCCACCTACTCGACCGCCACCCGCACCAACTGTCCGGCGGCGAGAAGCAACGGGTGGCGCTCGCCCGCGCCGCGGGCCGGCAAGCGGCGGTGTGGCTGCTCGACGAGCCGTTCGCGGCGCTCGACCCGGTGTTCCGCGCCGAAATTCGCCACGATCTGCACTTGCTCCTGGGCAACTCCCTCGCAACAATACTGTTAGTCACTCATGACCCGATCGATGCCCTGGCCCTCGGCCGCCGCGTCGGCGTGTTGGGCGACGGACGGCTCCAGCAACTCGGCACGTTCGAGGAGCTGGCCGACCGCCCCAACAACCGGTTCGTGGCGTTCACCGTGGGCCGGCTGAGTTTAATCGACGGGCGAGTGTGTGGCGGCGATTCCTCGGACGCGAAATTCGTTTCCGAGGATGGGTCGGTCGAGGCTGCGGTTCCCCCGGCGGTTGCCCGGAGAATTGCGAATCAACCGGCCCCCAATCTGACGCTCGGCATCCGGCCCGAAGATGTTCACCTTCGGCCGCCTTCGGAGGCCCCGGTCATCGGGGCGGCGTTCCGCGGGTGGCCGGTCATCTCGGCCGAACCGGTCGGCAGCGGATGGTTGCTCACGGCGGCGCGGGGTCGAACCCGCGTCCGGGTGGGCTGGCCTTCCACCGCGCCGCCCCGGGTCGGCGACCCCGCAAACTGGCTCTCGCCCGTTGACCGCTGCCTGTGGTTCGACCACACTGGGCGAAGCATTACTACTTGACCGCCGCGACCGGCGGCCGCTGACGAGGTTCACCCATGCCGGAACTCAAGAAGCCCGATACCGGGAAGGCCATCCTCGACCTCGTCGAGAAGATGCACGAGGAGAAGAAGATCTCCCGCGACGTGATCTTCAGCGGGATTGAGTCGGCCATCCAGCTCGCGGCCGAGCGGCACTTCGGCCTCGAGGAGGGCGTCCTCGTCCAGATCGACCGGGTCACCGGCGACATCTCCGCCAAGGTCACCCAGCCCGGCTCGGAGGAGGCGCAGGACATCGACCCGGTGACCCTCGGCCGGATCGCCGCGCAGTCGGCCAAGCAGGTGATGATCCAGAAGATCCGCGAGGCCGAGTCCGACACCGTCTACAACGAGTTCTCCGGCAAGAAGGGGGAACTCATCCAGGGCCAGATCACCCGGATCGACGCCGGCACGGCCATCGTCTCCCTCGGCAAGAGCGAGGCGCTGCTGCCCCGCAGCGAGCAGATTCCGGGCGAAACGCACCACCTCGGCGAGCGGGTGAAGGCCGTGGTGATTGAAGTTCGCAAGGCCGGGCAGCGGGTGAAGATCATCCTATCCCGCTGCCACCCGGACTTCGTGAAGTCGCTGTTCGAGGACGAGATTCCGGAAATCGACGACCGCACGATCGACATCCGCGCCGTCGCCCGCGAGGCCGGGTACCGGACGAAGCTGGCCGTCTCCAGCATCGACCTGAAGGTCGATTGCGTCGGGGCGTGCGTCGGCGTGCGGGGGAGCCGGATCAAGAACATCATCGAGGAACTCAACGGCGAGCGGATCGACATCGTCCGGTGGAACGACTCGCTCCAGGTGCTCATCCCGAACGCCCTCTCGCCCGCGCAGATCTCGGAAGTGTTCACCTACCAGCGGCTCGGCCGGGCGCTCGTGCTGGTGACGGAAGACCAACTGTCCCTGGCCATCGGCCGCCGCGGGCAGAACGTTCGGCTCGCGTCCAAGCTCGTCGGCTGGGACATCGAGATCATGACGCACGAGGAACTGGCCGAAGGGCTGGAGCGGGCCGAGCGGTGGTTCGCGCAACTGCCGAACATCACCGACGAGCACGTCCAGACGCTCATCGGCGAGGGGTTCCTCTCTTACAACGACCTCACGTTCATCGACGGCGAGGAGTTGACGAAGTTCACCGGCATCCCGGCCGAACAGGCGGACGAGATCATCGCCTACGCGGAAGAGTACGCCGACCACATGGAAGCGAGCGTCGAGGAGGAACGGGCGGCCGCCGCCGCGGCGCAGGCCGAGGCGGAAGCGGCCGCCGCGGCGGAAGCCGAGGCGCTGGCCGCCGCGGAAGCGGAAGCGGCCGCCGCGGCCGGCGAAGAGGCGAACACTTCGGCCGAGGCGGTGTCTGTCGAGGGCGAGGAAGTCCCGGCCGAACCCGCCGCCGAGGGCGAGGCCGAACCGGTCGCCGCGGGCAAGGAATCGGAGCCGTCGGCATGACGAGCCGACCCGCCACCGCTGTTGACCGACGGACGAGAATGGACCACCCCGGCCGCGTGACGGCCGGGACACCCGACCGGGGCGGAATTGTCCCCCTGTTCGGAAAATTGATTCAAGTTAGAATACCAGTCACTCTCCCTCGGTACGGGCGGCGGGGTGCGGGGACCACGGGGTGCTACGGCCACCCCTTAAGGAGTTGCGCTTGTCGAATTCGTCAACGAAAGAGAAGGCGGTCCGAGTATTCGAGCTAGCGAAGGAACTCAACGTCGAGTCCAAGCTCCTGCTCGATTACTGCAAGGAGCTCGGCTATTCCGACGTGAAGAACCAGTTGAAGGGGCTGACCGGCGACCAGGTCGATGCCCTGAAGGACCGGTCCAAGAAGGGGCCGAAGGTTAGCACGCCGGCCGCGCCGCTCCCGACCGCGATCAAGCCGACACTTCCGACGAAGATCGACGCCAAGATTCACACCATCCCGAAGGCGAAACCGGTCGTGCGGCCGGTGGAGCAGCCGGACGTTAGCGAGCCGGAACCCGAACCGGTCGCCGAGCCGCAGGCCGTCGCGCCGCCGGTCGAGACGGTCGCGCCGCCCGCCGCCGAGCCGGAGGCCGTGTCGCCGCCCCCGCCGCCGGCCGCCCCGGTGCTGCCGAAGTTGCCGACGTTCGGCGGGAGCAAGATTCAGAACCTGTCCGCGAAGCCGACCCCGAAGCCGCAACCGCCGAAGCCGGTCGAGCAACCGCCCGCCGTCGCGCCGACCCCGCCGGCGGCCGAACAGCCCGCCCCCGCGGCCACGACCCCGGCCGCGCCGAGCGTGCCGCCGCCGGTCGCGGCGACCGCCCCGCCCGTCCGCCCGACGCTCCCGCCGACCATGCCGCGGCCCGGCGTGCCGACGCTCGGCGGCAGCACCGGCCGGCCGGCCCCGCAGGTCGGCCCGCCGCGGCCGATCACGACGACCGGCGGCCCGCCGCAACAGCGGCCCGGCCCCGGCCAGCCGCCCCGCCCGCCCCAGGCCGGCGGCCCGCGGCCCATCGGCAGCAACATGAACCGCGGCCCCGGCGGCCCGCCGCCCGGCGGCCCGCCGAAGCCGCACACCGGCAAGGGGCCGCCCCAGGTCGGCCCGCCCCGCGCCCCGGCCGGCCCGACCAAGCTCACGCCGGAGATGCTCGAAAAGATCCGCAACCTCGCCAAGCAGGGGAAGCGGGTGGACATCAAGGAAATCCACAAGACCGGCGAGGTCACGACCACCGGCGCGCCCGGCGGCGGCGACCGCGGGCCGGGCCGCGGCCCGGACGCGCCGCGAACCGGCGGCCCGACCCGGCCCCCGCTGCCCCGGCCGCAAGGCGCGGGGACCGGCGGCGACGACGACGAGAAGCCGAAGGGGCCGGGCGGCGGCGGCGGCGCGGGCGTCATCGGCCGCGACGCCCGGCACAAGAGCCGGCAGGACCGCGGCCGCCACGGCGGCGGGTCCACCGACCGCAACTCCGTCGTCATCGGCGCGGGCGGCAGCGTGGACATCATCGAGGAGAAGCACGGGTCCCGCCGCGGCCCCCGCGCCGCCCTGCTCAGCAAGATGCGCCGCCGCCAGCAGCAGCAGGTGGTCAAGAAGGAAGGCCCGGTCGAGATCGCCCCGCCGATCACCGTTCGGTCGCTCTCCGAGGCGATCGGCATGAAGGTCGGCGAACTCGGCAAGCGGCTCGTGAAGGAAACGAACAAGCTCTACTCCGTGAACTCGCCGGTCGAGTTCGAGGTGGCCGAACTCATCGCCATCGAGAAGGGCATCCAGCTCCAGCTCAAGAAGCAGATGACGGCCGAGGACATCGTCGTCGCCGGCTACCAGAAGCGGGCCGAGGAGATGGACCCGGCGCTGGCCGTCACCCGCCCGCCGATCGTCACCATCATGGGCCACGTGGACCACGGCAAGACGACGCTGCTCGACAAGATTCGGCAGGAGTACGGCATCAAGTCCGACGTGGTGTCCACTGAGGCCGGCGGCATCACCCAGGTCATCCGGGCGTGGCAGGTCGAGAAGGACGGCAACCACGTCACGTTCCTCGACACCCCCGGCCACGAGGCGTTCACGAAGATGCGGGCGCGGGGGGCGAAGGTCACGGACATCGTCGTGATCGTCGTCGCCGCCACCGACGGCGTCATGCCGCAGACGGAGGAGGCGATCAGCCACGCGAAGGCGGCCGACGTGAGCATCATCGTCGCCATCAACAAGATCGACATGCCGAACGCCAACCTCGACAAGACGCGGCGGCAACTCTACCAGCTCGAACTGCTCCCGGACAACATGGGCGGCGACGTGCCGTTCGTGGAAACGAGCGCCGTCACCGGCCAGGGCATCAGCGAACTGCTCGAGCAGGTCCTGCTCGTCGCGGAACTGGCCGACCCGCCGCTGAAGGCCGACCCGCAGCACCCCGGCTCCGGGACGTGCCTCGAAGCGTACCAGGACTCCGACGAGGGGGTGAAGGCCACGCTCATCGTCCAGCAGGGGACGCTGCACAAGGGCGACGTGATCTTCTGCGGGGCGACGTTCGGCCGCGTCCGGGCGATGTACAACGACCTCGGCGTGCAGATCGACGAGGCCGGCCCGAGCACGCCGGTGAAGATCACCGGCCTGGACGAGGTCCCGGACGCCGACGACCCGTTCTACGTCGTCGAGGACGAGGACCTGAGCAAGGCCCGCGAGATCGCCGAGGCGAAGAAGGTCAGCCGCCAGCGGGCGTCCCTGTCCAGCTTCACGCCGGTCAGCCTGGACACGTTCAACGCGGCGAAGGCGGCCCAGAAGATCACGGAACTCAAGGTCATCGTCAAGGCCGAGGCCCGCGGGTCGATCGAGGCCATCAAGAAGGAGATGGAGAAGCTCGTCCACGAGGAGGTCCGCGCCCGCGTGCTGCACGCCGGGATCGGGGCGATCAACGAGTCGGACGTGGAATTGGCCCTGACCAGCCCGAGCGACACGCTCGTCATCGGGTTCAACGTGACGGCCGACGACGCCGCCCTGCGGCTCGCGGAACAACGGGGCATCAGCCTCCGCGAGTACGACATCATCTACAAGCTGACGGACGACGTGAAGGCGGCCCTGGAAGGGAAGCTGAAGCCGATCGAGGAGGTCGTCCACCTCGGCCGGGCGGTCATCCGCGACACGTTCAAGATCAGCAAGGTCGGCACGATCGCCGGGTGCTACGTCACCAGCGGCGTCATCGAACGCTCCGCCCGCGTCCGGGTCATCCGCCAGGGCGTGGTCATCTACCCGCCGTCCGAGAAGGTGGTGGGGTTGGACTCGCTGAAGCGGTTCAAGGACGACGCGAAGGACGTCCGCGAGGGCTTCGAGTGCGGGTTGAAGATCAGCGGGTTCGACGACGTGAAGGTGGACGACGTGATCGAGGCGTTCAAGATCGAGATCCGCCACCGGACGCTGTAACCGGTCCGAACCCGTCGCCCGACGAGGCCGCTGTTATATAGCCGCCGGCTTGCCGGCGGGGTTTCGGGTTCGCAAAACCCCGCCGGCAAGCCGGCGGCTATATACGGATTGCGATCATGATCGTCGGTTCCCTCAGGGTGCGGCTCTACCTGCGGGCGAGCCGCACCCTGAAAGACAAGCGGCAGGTCGTGCGGTCGGTCCTGGACCGGCTCCACAACTCCTTCAACGTGTCCGCCGCCGAGGTGGACACGCTCGACGACGTGAAAGTCATCACCCTCGGCGTCGCGGCCGTCGGCCCGGAGGCCGCCGGCGTGAAGGGCGTGCTGCAACAGATCGCCGAGGCCCTGCGGGCACACCCGGTCGCCGAGTACCTCGACAGCGAGATCGAAGTCGGCCGGTGAGCCGATGTAACAGAACAGAACCTTCTCCCTCTCCCGACCGTCCTAGAATAGTCCGTCGGCCCAGACCTTTACCCAGACCCAAAGACATGAAATCCCACCGCCTGGCCCGCGTGAGCGAAGTGATTCGCGAGACGGCCAGCACCACGATCCTGTTCGATCTGAAGGACCCCCGCGTCAAGGGCGTCACCGTCACCCGCACGGAGGTCGCCGCCGACTTCCAGCACGCGAAGGTGTACGTCTCGATCATGGGCACGGAGAAGCAGCAGCAGCTCGCCCTGTACGGCCTCGAACACGCCGCCGGGTTCATCCAGTCGAAGGTGGCGAAGCAACTGGCCACGCGGTTCGTGCCGGTCATTCAGTTCGTGCTGGACCTCGGCGTGAAGAAGAGCATCGAAATCAGTAAGATTCTGGCGGAAGAGAAAGCTAGGTCCGCCGGGGCGGTTGCCGAACCCGCCGCGACGGATACCGATGATGGGGAAGACGAACAGGCCGCCGACGAGGACGACTCGGCGACCGCCCGCCCCGACCGGGGGGAGAACCCGGCCGGGTGACCGCGTCCGCCGATCCGCGAGCCTTCCGCCATGCCGGCGATTATGAACAAGCAAGACCTCCTCACGAAGTCGCTGAAGCTGCTCGACAAGCGGTTCCCGCCGAACGCCGAGCACGACCCTCGGCCGGTGCTGGAGGAGGTGCTGTACGCCGTCGTCCGCGAGGGGACGACGACGGAGCACGCGGACGCCGCATTCGCCAAGTTCAAGGGCACGTTCTTCGACTGGAACGAGGTCCGGGTCAGCACCGTCCCGGAGATCGCCGACGCCCTCAAGGGCGTGCCGGACGCCAGCCGGAAGGCGCAGCGGATCAACGAAATCCTCCAATACGTCTTCGAGATGTATTACTCGTTCGACCTGACCGACCTCGACAAGAAGGGGTTGAAGCAGGCCGCGAAGCAGCTCGGCCGGTTCACCGGCATGTCCGACTTCGCCGTCGCGTGGGTCCTCCAGCGGGCGCTCGGCGGGCACGCCCTGCCGCTCGACGAGCCGACCGTCCGCGTCCTCCGCCGGCTCGGCGTGATCGAGGGCGAGGTCGAGGACTGGGAGGCCGTCCGGACGACGCTCGAGCACTACGTCCCGAAGGCGAGCGGTCCGACGTTCACCGACCGGTTCTCGACGCACGCCGCCGTCATCTGCCAGGAAAAGCCGAAGTGCCCGGACTGCCCGCTGAAGGCCGACTGCCCCGTCGGGCAGGAGTACGGGAAGAAGCCCGCCGCCGAGACCAAGCCGAAGCCGAAACCGAAGTAACGGTGAAAACCGTGATTGGTGATTAGTTCTTGGTGATTGGAAAAGGCCCACCAACAACTAATCACCAATCACCAATCACGGTTTTTGATCCATGGACATCAAGATCCGCTGCCCGCACTGCGAGACGAAGCTCATCGTCGGCGACGACCTCGTCGGCCAGTCGGTGCTGTGCGAGGAGTGCGACAAGCAGTTCACCGTCGAGAAGCCGGCCGCGGCCGGCAAGAGCGGCGAGACCCGGCGGCGGGAGCGGGACGACCGCGACGACGACCGGCCCCGGTCCCGGCGGCGGGACGAGGACGCGGAAGAGGAGAAGCCGCGGTCCAAGCGGCCGGCGGACGACTTCGACGACGAGGACCGGCCGGTCCGCCGCAAGCCGAAGCGGAGCAGCAGCAACCTCGCCCCGATGATCTTCGGCAGCCTGCTCGTGCTCATGACGCTACTCGTCGGCGTCGGCCTGTTCTTCGCGTTCGGGTTCGGCACGCGGACCGGTGGCGGTGGCGGCGGTGGCGGCGGGGCCGTCCCGGCCGGCGGCAAGTTCCGCCTCGCCAACCCGCAGCCGTTCGGGAACAACGGGTTCACGGTGCAGGTGGAAACCGTGGACGGGCGGCCGCCGGCCGGCCGGTTTCAGGTGACGTGGCAGTCCCCGGACGGGATGTCGAAGGGGAGCGCGACCTTGGTGATGGCCGGGTCGCGGGTGACGTTCACGAACCCCGGTTGGGGCGGGTTCGGCGGCCGCCCGGCGTTCAACATCTGGATCGACTACGAGCCGGCGACCGGCACGAAGCTGTCCAACGTCGTCACCCTTTACTGATTCCCGGCCGTGCCAATCGCGCCGGCCGTATCGTTTTTCGGGTCGCCTGCCCCCGCCCGGTCCGCGTCCGGGCGAAATTTTCTCACGTCAAGTTCATCGACAATCGCTTGTGTTTCCCCCGGACGACGGTTTACAATCCTTTTCATAAATCTCCCCTTCGGTTCCCACTTTCATCCCAGGAGCCGTCGCCATGGCTCTCATCGACACCCTTCTGGACGCCACCGGGCAGGCGTTCTGCGAGAAAGGCCGGCGTGCCCTCACCGGCGAAATCTCCTACGGCGACGTGATGTCCGACGTGGCCCGCGTGACGCTCGACTACATGCGGAAGCACGGCCCGACGGAAGACATCCAGCACGCCCTGGAAGAAATCGCGTCGAGCGACGCCGCGAAGTACGAGAAGACCCTGCACACGATGCTCGACCGCCTGAGCCGGGTGCAGCCGCTGCCGTGGCGGGACGCGCTGCGGGACTACCTGACGCACTACCCGTCCACCGTCCGGCAGATGTTCCGCCGGCCGTCCGACCCGACCGGCCGGACCGGGGCCGAGAAGCTCGAGTTCTACAAGCCGGAGCAACTCCTGTCGTACCTGCCGCCGCGGCGGTCGCACTTCCGGGCCGGGACGAAGCCGGCGAAGCTCGACAACTGGCAGTTGACCGAACTCCGCGGCCTGGGCGAGTGCAGCGAGGTCTGGCTCGGGGCGGACGACGCGGCCACCGGCAGCCCGCCGACGGCGCTCAAGTTCGCCGTGGACCCGGAGACGGCGCAGCGACTGCGGACGAACGAACAGCTCTTCGTCAAGGTGTTCAACCTGAACGAGGTGAACGGCATCGTCCCGCTCCGGGCGGTCTACCTGGAGGCCGAGCTGCCGTGCCTGGAATCGACCTACGTGTACGGGTACGACCTGACCGGCCTGATGAACGAGTGGCGGTGGCGGTACGATGCCCCGAAGCCGGAGGCGGCGATGAAGCTCATCCGCCGGCTGGCGGAGATCGTCGGCCGGGCGCACGCGCAGGGCATCGTCCACCGCGACCTGAAGCCGTCGAACGTCCTCATCCACCCCGGCGACGGCGGCAAGTTCTCGCTGTGGGTGACGGACTTCGGGTGGGGCCAGATCGAGGCCGAGCGGTCGCTGGAACTGGCGAAGCACGGGGAGACGCCGAAGTGCGAACAGCACCGGCTGTCTTACCGCGGGGCGTACACGCCGCTGTACGCGTCGCCGCAGCAGCAGAAGAACGAGCCGCCGGACCCGCGGGACGACGTCCACGCCCTCGGCGTCATCTGGTACCAGTTGCTCAAGCGGGACCCGCACGTCGCCGCCCCGGTCGGCATGGACTGGGTGGAGGAGTTCTCCCGGCACGGGTTCACGGCGTCGCAGGCGAAGTTGCTGGCCGCGTGCGTGGCGACGCGGGCCGACCGCCGCCCCGGCGACGCGAAGGCGCTGGCCGACCTGCTGAAGGCGGAAGCCGCGGCCGCGGCCGCGACCCTGCCGTCCGGCGAGCCGGACGGGTCGAAGCTGATCTCGCTGACGAACCAGAGCACGGCGGCGCACAAGCCGATCATCACCGTCCGCGGCAAGCCGACGGAGGCGGACGCGGCGGCCGCGGCCGCGGCCGCGCTGCTCGGCGGCGGCGGCGTCGGCGGTAAGTTCGGGACGCGGCCGAACGTACCCGGCAGCGGGACCGGGTCGCACGCCAGCCTCGCGCTCACCGAAAAGACGGCCGACGGCCGGCCGAAGCTCATCCGCAACTCGCTCGGCATGACGTTCACCTACGTCCCGCCCGGCACGTTCCAGATGGGGGCGACCGAGGAGGAAACGGGTCGCAAGCCGCACGAGACGCCGCAGCACCCGGTCCGGATCAGCCACGGGTTCTACCTGTCGATCTTCCCGGTCACGCAGGGGCAGTACGAGAAGCTGAAGGGGAAGAACCCGTCGTTCTTCCACAAGGTCCAGGGCGGCGGCGGGGACTACCCGGTCGAGTCGGTGTCGTGGCTCGACGCGGAGAAGTTCTGCCAGAAGCTGTCGCAGCTGGCGGACGAGACGCTGGCCGAGCGGACCTACCGGCTGCCGACGGAGGCGGAGTGGGAGTACGCATGCCGGGCCGGGACGACGACGCCGTTCTGGGGCGGCACGACGCTGGCGACGAAGGACGCGCACTTCAAGAGCGGGGCGACCGGCCAGGGGCAGCCGCACGGCGTCGGCCGGGTGGCGGCGAACCCGTGGGGCCTGCACGACATGCACGGGAACGTCGCGGAGTGGTGCGCCGACTGGTACCACGAGTATTACTACTTCGACAGCCCCGGCACGGACCCCCGCGGCCCGGCGAAGGGGGACAAGAAGGTCGTCCGCGGCGGCAGTTGGGCCGACCCGCCGGCGGACTGCCGCAGCGCGACCCGCAAGGCGATGTCGCCGACGCAGCCGTGCAACACGATCGGCTTCCGCGTGGTGCTGGTGACGAGTTGACGTAATAGGTCGGCCGCGGCTCGGCCGACCTACTTATTCACGCCATCTGCAACGTCCCCCGCGTCACGCCGAGCTGGTTCAGCGCCTTCAACTGCCGCCACGTCGCGCGGCCGTCGTCCTCGCCGCGGAGTACCCGCGCGTACCGCTCCAACAGGGCTGTCGCCTCGGCCGGCGTCTCCCGCAGCAGGTCCACGCGGAACCACCCGACGCCGAGCTGCCGCATCCGGCCGACGTACTCGGCCGCCGACTGCGGCACGCTGTTGAACACCGTGTTCCGGCAACCGGTGTCCGGATGCACCGGGAAGTTCGCCCCCACGCGATCCCGCAGCTCGACCTTGTGCGTCTCGCACGGCCGCCCGCAGTCGCGATGGTCCTTCCCCGTGCTGAGGAACGCCGCGAACACGCAATGCTCCATGTGAAACATCGGCATGTGCTGATGCACGACCGGCTCAAATCGCGACGGGTCGGCGTGCTTCATGAGCGCGGCGAACTGGTCCCAGTTCAGGTCGAAGCTCGGCACGAGCCGGTCGAGGCCGGCCGCGAGCAACACGTCGGCCGTCAGGTCGTTCGCCACGTTCAGGCTGAAGTCGCCGATCAGTCGCGCGTCCGGCAGTTCCTGGCGGAAGTAGTCGATGCCGGCGAGGTTCCGCGCCAGGACGATATCCGGCCGCGCCCGCACGACGAGCGACTGGAACCCGTCCTCGCCCGGCTTCCAGACACGGAGCGGCGCGACGCCGAGCGGCACGCCGGCCGTCTTCCCGCGATCGACGGCCTCCGCGTACCGGCGGGCGTCTTCAAAATCGCAGTACACGGCCGCCGGCCGGAACGCGAGCGCGGCGTCGAGTTGGTCCAGGTTGCGGACGAGGACCGTCAAGCGCGGATCGCGGATCGCGGATCGCGGAGCCGAAGGCCGCGACCGGAACGCGGCCAGCGAGACGGCCGGGGCGACCGCGTGACACCGCGATGTCAAATGTTTCTCGGTGAGTTCCTTCGCCGCCTGCCGCCGCAGGTCGTTCAGCACGCTCTTCGGCACGAGGACGCCCGGCGGCAGGTCGAGCGTCACGTCGGCCAGCTCGAACGGCGTCTCGCCGAGGCGGGCGAGTTGCTCGCGAATTTCGGCGGGCGTCGTGGCCCGCTTCGTGGCAAGTTCCAGCGGCCCCGGCCACGTCGCGACCGCGCCCCCCAACTTCAATTCGAGGGAACCGCCGACCGTACCGCTCAGTGTCGCCGTCACCGGGACGCGATGAACGAGCTTGTCCTGCGAGTACGTCTGCTCCAGCTTCTTCCGCAGCGCCGGGTCGTCGGTCTTCCAAACGTCGCACCCGACCGGCACGCGCGAAAGATCGACCGCCTCCTTCTCGAAAAACAATATCATCTGGGCAAAGCCCACGGACGAACGTCCGTGGGGAACCTCCACGCGCCAAACCCGCCCGCCCGGTTCTTGGATTTCTGGTGTCCCGATGTCGAACAGCACCCCGTCCCCGGCCCGCACCAACTCTTCGGCCGGCAACTTCTCCGCCAGCCGCACCATGACACCGCCCTTCGCCACGCCGACGACCGTGCCGAGCTTCACCCCGCGGCTCTTTGGGAACCGACCGCGGACGAGCTTCTGATGGTTCACGCCGTCGAGGAACCCCGGCGTCAGCCCGCGGCTGAACGTCTGGGCCAGTTCCAGTTCCTCCTTGCGGTCCAGGTGAAAATCATTCTTCGCCACGGCCGCGTCGATGGCTTGGCGGTACGTCCTCGTCGTGGCCGCGACGTAGGGGCCGCCCTTCAGCCGGCCCTCGATCTTGAACGAGATCACGCCGGCGTCGATGAGCGGCGCGACGTGGTCGTAGGCGGCGAGGTCCTGCGGGCTGAGCAGGTACGCCTTGTCACCGAGGTCGCGGCGGGTTCCGTCCACGATCAGCTCGTAGGGGAGGCGGCACGCCTGGGCGCACTGCCCGCGGTTGGCACTGCGGCCGCCGAGCGCCTCGCTCGTCAGGCACTGGCCGCTGTACGCCACGCACAGCGCTCCGTGGACGAACACCTCCACGGGAACGGTCGTGTTCGCCGTCACCTTGCGGATGTCGTCGAGCGACAGTTCGCGAGCGAGAACGACCCGCTCGACGCCGAGGTTGTTCACGAACGCGATACCCCGCGGCTCGGTCAGCGTCATCTGCGTGCTGCCGTGGACTTCGAGCGACGGCGCGACGGCGCGAATCAATCGGACGAGGCCGAGGTCTTGCACGATGACGGCATCGACGCCGGCGCGGGCCATCGCGACGACGAACCGCTCCGCGTCCGGCAGTTCGTCGCTGAAGATCAGCGTGTTCATCGCGACGAACCCGCGGACGTTCCGGCGGTGGAGGAAGTCCATGACGGCCGGGAGTTCGTCGAGCGCGAAGTTGGCGGCGCGGGCGCGGGCGTTGAACTGCGACAGCCCGAAGTAGACGGCGTCGGCCCCGTTCGCGACGGCGGCGCGCATCGCCTCCCAGTCCCCGGCCGGGGCGAGCAGTTCGGGTTGGGTCGGCGTGTGCATGTACTGATTCTACGGCCCGTTTGGCCCGACTGTGCTTGTCTCCGGTCCTGCGATTGGCTCCAATAGACGCACACCCAGGTTTTGAACGGAGCCTCCCGCTTGGACCATAAATTTCAGATCGACCTCCGCGGCATCATCGACCTCCTGTCCGAACACATCTACAGCAGCCCGGAGGTGTACGTCCGAGAGCTGCTCCAGAACGCCGTGGACGCCATCACCGCCCGCGGGCACGCGGAGCCGGGGCACGCCGGCGACGTCCGCATCGAGTGCCACCTGCCGAAAGGGAAGCCGCCCACGCTCGTCGTCACCGACAACGGCGTCGGCCTCACCGCGGACGAGGTCCACAAGTTCCTCTCCACCATCGGCCTCAGCTCCAAGAAGGGCGGCACGCAGCCGCGGCCCGGCGACTTCATCGGGCAGTTCGGCATCGGCATCCTCTCCGCGTTCGTCGTCAGCGAGGACATCGTCGTCATCACGAAGTCGGCGACCGAACCGGCCGCGAAGCCGGTCGAGTGGCGGGCGCGGGCGGACGGCACGTACACGCTCAAGGAACTCGACCGCGACCTGGAGCCGGGCACGCAGGTCTGGCTGACGGCGAAGGCCGGCCGCGAGGAGCTGTTCCAGCCGGACCGCGTGCGGCAACTCGCCCGCGCCTACGGCGGCCTGCTGCCGTACCCGATCCGGCTGATCGCGGGGCGGACCACGGAGGTCGTCAACGAGGGCGGCGCGCCGTGGCGGGAGAACTATTCCAGCGAGAAGGAGCGGCAGCGGGTGCTGCTCGCGTTCGGCCGGGAGACGTTCGGCGCGGACTTCTTCGACGCCGTTCCCCTGAAGTCGGACGCCGGGAAGCTCGACGGTGTGGCGTTCATCCTGCCGTTCACGCCGTCCGTCAACGCCCGGCGGAAGCACCGCGTCTACCTGAAGAACATGTTCCTGTCGGACGACGTGGACAACCTGCTGCCGGACTGGGCGTTCTTCGTGCAAGCCGTGGTGAACGCGAACGACCTGCGGCCGACGGCGTCCCGCGAGTCGTTCTACGAGGACGCGAAGCTGGCGAAGGCGCGGCAGGCCATCGGCGAAGGCTTGCGGAGCTACCTCGTCGATCTGGCGGAGAAGCGGCCGGAGCGGATGCGGCGGTTCATCGCCGTCCACCACCGGGCGCTGAAGGGGTTGGCCATCGAGGACGACGAGGTCTGCCGGCTGTTCCTGGACTGGCTGCCGTTCGAGACGACGCTCGGCGAGATGACGTTCGGCGAGTACCGGCAGGCGACCGACCGGGTGCGTTACGTGCCGAACGTGGATGCGTTCCGGCAGGTCGCCCGCGTCGCCGCCGCGCAGAAGCTGCCGGTCATCAACGCCGGCTACCTGCACGACGCGGAACTGCTGGCGAAGGCCCCGGACGTGTTCCCGAGCCTGACCGTGGAGGCGGTGGACCCGACGACGATCTCGCAGGACTTCGACGACCTGTCGGACGCGGAACTGGATCGGCTTCAGGAGTTCCTGGCGACGGCCGAGCAAATCCTGCGGCCGTTCCGGTGTTCCGCAGAGGCGAAGCGGTTCCACCCGGCGGACCTGCCGGCCCTGTACAGCACGAACAACGAGGGGCGGTTCTTCCGGTCGCTGGAGCAGTCGCGAGAGGTGGCGAACCCGATGTGGTCCGGCGTGCTGGACAACCTGAGCCGCCGGGACCGGGCGAGCCTGACGACGGCGCAGTTCTGCTTCAACTTCAACAACCCGCTGGTGCAACGGCTGGCGGCGGTGACGGACGCGAAGAAGCTGACACGGGCCGTGCAGATGCTGTACGTGCAGGCGCTGCTGTTGGGCCACCACCCCCTCTCGGCGAAGGAGCTGGGCATCCTCAATGATGGGTTGCTGGGGATGGTGGAAGATACACTTTAAGAATGGCCCGCAGATGACGCAGACTTCGGCGCAGATGAAAACCGGATAAGACCAAATCCATTCTTGGTTTTGATCCTCTTCATCTGCGCCGAAGTCTGCGTCATCTGCGGGCCATTTCTTCGCCGGAATAATTCATGCAAGCGGGGCAACCCGCACGATAGAGAGGGATGACGAAAGGAGTCCCCATGTTCCCCCGCCGACTCTGTTTCGCCTTGCTGCTGGTTTGCCTCCCGGTTGCCGCCCCACCGCTACTTGCCCAGTCGAAGTCGAAGGCGTCGCCGGCCGCCGCGATCCTGGACGCCGTGCCCTCGGCGCACAAGGACGCGGTCGCGAAGGTGCTGGCCAAGCCGACCCTGTCCGCGAAGTACACCGAGGAGCCGTTCAAGGCCCACGCCGCCGTCTACCCGTGGCTGCTGGAGCACCCGGACCGGGTGTCGCTGGCGTGGCAGCGGATGAACGTGCCGTGCGTCGAGATCACGGACGCCGGGAACGGCACGTTCGCGTGGGCCGACGAGAACGGCAGCCAGTTGACGTGGCAGGCCGTCGCGAAGCTGACCGACGGCGTCGTCTGGTACGCGACCGGCAAGGTGAAGGCCGCGACGCTGTTGCCGATGGTCCCGGTGAAGGCCGTGGCCGTGGTGAAGTACCCGAGCAAGCCGACGGACCAGACGGGGATCGTGACGCTGACGCCGGAGGCGTCGGTGTACCTGCTGTCCGAGAGCCGGGCGGCGAACGTGCTGCTGCGGATGGTCGGCCCGGCCGCGCCGAAGCTGGCCGAGGACGGGGCGGAGCAGTTGTTGTTCTTCTTCAGCGGCGTCGCGACGCACCTGCGGGACAACCCGGAGAAGGTGACGACGCTGCTGGCGGCGAAGAAGAAAAAGTAACTTGCAGATGCCGCTCACTTCCCGTGCCTTCAACTTGTCGCCATCCTGTTCTGCACGAACACACCCACGTGGGAACTACAATTGTCAAGGGCGAGCTTTGAACGGCCACGAGAGGGAAGACGATGGAAACCCTTCAGGTAGCCAACCGTTGGTGGCGGTGGGTTGTTCGGGGAAGCGAGTCCGTCCTCAAGAACACCATCGACAATCTAGACGGGAGGCTCCCCTCAAAGTGGGTCAGGGTGACGGGAGATGATTTGAAACCGCTTGGATCGGATGTGGGCCCGAACAGTTACGCCTATGAATTACCCCCGACGGAAACCCGTGCAGGGGTGCTGTTGACGATTGACCGGGTACGAGACGCCGAATTACGAGGGCGGCGGCTCTGGTTCACACCGCTGACATTTGATCGTCAACCCACGAATATTTCCACAGCCTGGAACGAAGTAGTAGTGTTTCTCGACGAAGGGGTTTTACCAGCCGCCAAGGCTGCTGGCGCTTCGACCTGGGATCCCTCTCCGGACGAAGTATTTATGGGAGAACTGCCCGCGGAAGTAGCGTCCCGGCTGCGGGAGTTTTCAACGAGTTCGCAGAAGCGTTTACCCCTGAATCGCGAAGAATCGGAGCGTTGGCAGTCGTTCGTGATCAGTGCATTCCGGATGCGGGCGGTGGTCGATCCTGACCAGTTCGTCGACTGGCTCGTGACCGCGGGGTGGGGAACGGCTGACGCGAGAGAGTTGAGTACGCAATTCTTCGAGCAGTGTCGCCTATTGTCCCGGTTCTCAGAAGAAGTAACGGCCGCATGACGACCTCGCTCGCCAACGCCGTTGCCAAAGTTCTAGCCGGTCCCGCACCAGTCGCGGTCATCGACGCCTGCTCTCTGATCGACCTCTTTAGGCGAGATGAGACACGACGACAACCGCGAGTCCCCCCAGGGGAAGTTCGTGCGGCTGTCGACTTGCTCCAACTGGCTGCAGTCACGCCTCCACTGGTGTATTTGTTCGTCCCAACTTTCGTTCCGCGTGAGTTTGCCGACAATGCCGACAGAGAAGAGAGCACATTCCGAAAGTGGATCGAGTTTCACGACCAGAACCACGGTTGGCTCGTTCAAGTCAGTTCAACGATCGGCATGCCCCTGCCCGCACCGACGCAAGTAATGCCTTTCGACTTCCCGAAACAACTCCGTTCCCTTGCCAATGACTTATTGAACCACGCCATCGTCTTGGCGGATGACCCGGACTGCCTGTCCCGCGCGATGACCCGCGTCATTAACAAAGTTCGTCCGTCCCACAAGAATCACATCAAAGACTCGGTCAATTTGGAGCAATGCTTAGAAATGAGCCGACGGCTCCAGGCGGCCGGGCATCAAGGGTCCAGGTTGTGGATCAGTTCCAACGTAAATGACTTTGCCGAACCTCAGAGCTCCCAACTCCATCAGGAGCTGCAAGCTGAGTTCGCGGTGGCCGGATTGCATTACCACGTCTCGTTTCAAGCCGCCCTGGGTCGTTTGCGGTCGGCAGGAGAAGTATAGGATTGGCCTTCGGGATCACTGCCTTGGCGAGATAGCTCTGCTGTCTGAACGTTTCACCCAGCTTTGGGAAATAGCTTCCTGCTAGCCCGAAACTGCATTCCGCTACGCCGCCCCGCGGCGGGGTTCGAGCTTCGCCCGCAGGTAGGCAATCTGCCGCAGCCGCACGTCGTCGGCCGCGTCCGCCTGGAACGTCAGCGTCTCGCCCGTAATCTGCTCCAGCAGTCGGTAGGCGTAGTGCCGGATGTTCAACTGCCGCCGTTCGAGCGCCTCGATCAGCACCGGCACGGCGTCCTGCCCCTTTAGCGTCAACTCGTGCCAGCCGGTCTGCCAGTTGTCGGTATCGAGCAAATCGACCAACCGCCGCATCTTCTCGTACTCCAGCATCTGCTGAGCAGGCTGGCTAAAGCTGCCCGGCGAGCCGGACCCGAACGGCGGCCCGGCGTTGCCGGCCGGGATGCGTATCGGCGGCATGATCGGTGGGCCGAGGGCGGGTTGGTGCGGCTGTCGTGACGGTGGCGGCGGTGGCGGCGACAGCGGAATCTCGTCACGGATCGTCACCGGCGTCGGCCTCGCAGCCGTCAGCGTCGGCGGCACGGCCCCCAGCGACGGGGCCGTTTTCGGCGCGGGCCGGCCGCCGTTCGGGCCGGCCGGCGGCGGGTCGTCGTCCCGCGGCCCCTGCTCCGCGTTCGACGGCAGGAACGGGTCGAGGATCGGCGTCGGCGGCACCGCCTCCGGCGGCGGCGCGGGCGGGACCAGCCGCTTCGTCGCGGCCGTAGGGATTTGCGGCGGCGTCTCCCGCATCAGCGGCACGTACCCCTCGTCCTCGAACGTCCGGCCGAGGTACTCGCGGACCGCCACCGGGTTCCGCTTGATCTCCTCCGGCGTGCCATGCAGGACGACGACGCCGTCCTTGATGAGGTAGCTTCGGTCGGTGATCTTCAACACTTCACGGACATCGTGGTCGGTCAGCAACACGCCAATTCCCTGCCGCGCCAGGTCGCGGATGTTGTGCCGGATGTCTTCTTTCGTCAGCGGGTCCACGGCCGCGAACGGCTCGTCGAGCAGGATGAGCAGCGGCTCGCACACCAGGCAGCGGGCGATTTCCAGCCGCCGCTTCTCCCCGCCGGAGCAGCGGGCGGCGTTGTTCTTGCGGACGTGCTGCAGGTTGAACCGCGTTAGCGCCTCGTCTGTGCGGTCCCACCGCTCGGACCGGGTCAGCCGCCGGTCGAGCGTCCGGCTCCGCGGCAGCGCCTCCAGGATCGCGAGCAGGTTCTGTTCGACCGACAGCTTCTTGAAGACGCTGGATTCCTGCGACAGGTAGCCCATCCCCAGCCGGGCACGCCGGAACATCGGCAGGTGCGTCACGTCGCTCCCGGCGAACAGCACGCGGCCCTCGTTGGGGGTGAGTTGCCCGGTCGCCATGCGGAAGCTCGTCGTCTTGCCGGCCCCGTTCGGGCCGAGCAGCCCGACGACCTCGCCGGCGTCCACGTCGAACGACACGCCGTTGACGACGGTTCGCGAGCCGAAGCGCTTGACCAACCCGCGAACTTCCAACAAGGCCATGGCCGTGCCCCCGCCCCGCGAAATCGAGTCCGATGCACCGTGGCTTGTAACCAAGCTGGACGATTTGGGCAAGAGGAGGATGGAGAAGGAATTTAGCCACAGATCAACACGGATGAAAACAGATCGGAAGAAATCATTTCTCGGTTTTGATCTCTGCTCTCTGTGTTCATCTGTGGCTCAATCTTCCTGCCTGCTTCGATAGAACATCGAGACCTCACGGAGCGCGGCCATGCTCACGTTGGCGAAGTATTCCATCGGCGTCGGGGACCGGTTCGCACACCAGGCGAAGGCCCAGCTCCGGGCGTGCATGTTGGCCGCCGAGCATGGGATCGAGGTCGTTCCGGTTTGGAACAAGTCGAACCGCGAACACACGATCATCGGCACGGAACCGACGACGACCCGGATCGCGGCGGACGCGGCCGTGAGGGAGTTGGGGTGGGCGAAGCCGTACCACCTGGACGCCGATCACATCCGCCTGGAGACGGTGGACCGGTTCCTCGCGCCGTGCGACTTCTTCACGATCGACGTGGCGGACTCCATCGACCATGCGGCCGACCCCGCGGCGGTGAAAGCATTCGTGGATAAGCACGCGCACCTGACGGGGACGCTCGCCATCCCGAACATCGACACGCCGTTCGCCATCGACCGCGGCGACTTGGAGTGGATCGCGAACAAGTACCTGAAGGCCGTGCAGGACGCCGGCGCGATCTACCGGAAGATCGAGGCCGCGAAGGGGAAGGCAACCTTCATCACCGAAGTCTCGATGGACGAGACGGACAGCCCGCAGACGCCGCCGGAGTTGCTGCTCATCCTCGCGGCGCTCGCGGCCGAGGGCGTGCCGGTGCAGACGATCGCGCCGAAGTTCACCGGCCGGTTCAACAAAGGCGTCGATTACGTCGGCGACGTTCACCAGTTCGAGAAGGAGTTCCGCGAAGACCTGGCCGTGATCGCGTTCGCGGTTCAGAAGTTCGGCTTGGCCGCCAACCTGAAGCTGAGCGTGCATTCCGGCAGCGACAAGTTCTCGATCTACCCGCCGATCCGGGCCGCGATCCGCGCGTTCGACGCCGGGCTGCACCTGAAGACCGCCGGGACGACGTGGCTGGAGGAGGTCATCGGCCTCGCCGAGTCCGACGGGCCGGGGCTGGAGATGGCGAAGGCGATCTACGCGAAGGCGCTCATGAAGAAGGACGAGTTGTGTGCGCCCTACGCCACGGTCATCGACATCGACGCGGCGAGGCTGCCGACGCCGGAGCGGGTCGCCGACTGGGGGCCGGAGCAGTTCGTCGCGGCGCTCCAGCACGTCCCGACGCACCCGGCGTTCAACCCGCACTTCCGGCAACTGCTGCACGTCGGGTTCAAGGTCGCGGCCCAGATGGGCGAGCGGTATCTGGACATGCTGAAGGCGTGCGAGGAGACGATCGCGAAGAACGTGACCGGCAACCTGTACGACCGCCACCTGAAGCCGCTGTTCGTGTAATCGTTTTGTAGAACCCAGAGCGGTAGCGACGGGGTGTTGCGCAACACCCCGTCGCTACCGCTCTGGGTTCTACGAGGAACAGACCATGCTCCCGACGCTCGTGCTGTCCGCCCTGCTCGCCGCACCGGGCGATCCCGTCGCGGCCGATCTCGTTTGTGTCAACGCCAAAGTCTGGACCGGCGACGCCGCGAACCCGGAAGCGGCGGCCCTCGCCGTGTGGCGCGGCCGCGTCCTAAAGCTCGGCACGGACGCGGAGGTTCGTGCGCTTGTCGGACCGAACACGAAAGTCCTCGACGCGAAGGGCCGCCGGGTCGTGCCGGGGTTCTACGACAGCCACCTGCACCTCCTCAGCGGCGGGCGGTCGCTCTCGCAAGTCAAGCTGAAGGACGCCGCGGACGAGGCGGAGTTCGGCCGACAGCTCAAGGCGTTCGACGAGAAGACGCCCCGCGACCGGTGGCTGCTCGGCGGCAACTGGGACCACGACCGCGCGTTCGCCGGCACGCTGCCGACGGCCGCGACGGTGGACAAATACGTGCCGAACCGCCCGGTGTTCATCAGCCGGTACGACGGGCACATGGGGCTGGCGAACACGGCGGCCCTGAAGCTCGCCGGCATCACCGCGGACACGAAGGACCCGCCCGGCGGCGTCATCTACCGCCTCGCGGACGGCAAGACGCCGTCCGGCATCCTGAAGGACAACGCGATGGGCCTGCTCGACCGGCTCATCCCCGAGCCGTCCGAAGCAGAGATTCGCGAAGCCGTCGAAGCCGCGATGAACGCCCTCGTCGAGAACGGCGTCACCAGCGTGCAGGACATGGACGGCAGCGGCCGCGACACGCGGCAGACCCTCTTCCGCGTTCTCCAGGAACTGGACCGCGGCGGCAAGCTGAAGGCCCGCGTCGATCTCCGATGGCCGATCGCGGCGGCGAACGAGTTGGCCGCCCTCGGCGTCAGCGCGAACTTCGGGACCGACTTCGTCCGCATCGGCGGGGTGAAGGGGTTCATGGACGGGTCGCTCGGGTCCAGCACGGCGAAGATGTTCGCCGGGTACGATTCCGACCCGAAGACGAGCGGCGTCTACGTCACCGAGCCGGCGGTCATGCGGAACTTCATTCAGAAGGCGACCGCGGCCGGGTTATCCGTCGGCATCCACGCCATCGGCGACCAAGCGAATGCCGTGCTGCTCGACCTGTTCGCGGAGGCCGGCGGCGCGGATCGGCGGTTCCGGATCGAGCACGCGCAACATTTACGCCCGGCCGACTACCCGCGATTCAAGGCCGGCGGCGTCATCGCGTCGATGCAGCCGTACCACGTCATCGACGACGGCCGGTGGGCCGAGGGCCGCATCGGGGCGAAGCGGTGTTCGTCCAGCTATGCATTCCGGTCGCTCCTGGACGCCGGGGCGGTGCTGGCGTTCGGGTCCGACTGGCCGGTCGCCCCGCTGGACGTAATGGCCGGGATCGACGCGGCCGTGAACCGCCGGCCGCTCGACGGCAAGCACCCGACCGGGTGGTTCCCGGAGCAGCGGATCGGCGTCGCGGACGCCGTTCGCGCCTACACGGCGGGCAGCGCGTTCGCGGCGTTCCAGGAAAAGGACCGGGGCACGCTCCGGGCCGGGGCGCTGGCCGACTTCGTCATTCTCAGTGCCGACATCTTGGCCGACGCGGAGCGGGATGCCATCGGGAAGGCGAAGGTGGTCGTCACCGTCGTCGGCGGGCGGGTCGTGTTTGAACGAAAGTGAGCGCCGCTGACCGCCGACCGGAAATCTCTGACCGGACGCGATTTTTCACCGCCGTTCTCATCCCCGTTTGGCGCGTTAGCTTTTCTGAACTAGGGTTCTGCCGGGACACGCCTCGTGGTGCGGGGGACCGGCCGATGCTCTGCTTATTGGGTTTCCAGGTCATGCTTTGCGGCGTCGGCCTGTGGTGGATGATCGCCAAGCGGCTGAACTACGCCGGGTACGAAGTCCGCACCCCGGCGAACTTCTACATGGGGGCGCTGCTCTTCTTCCAACTGCCGATGTGCTTCTTCGTCGGCACGTCGGCCGGGGCGGCGGAGTCGATCAAGGCGCTGATCGCGAACCAACCGCCGGCCGACACGAAGAAGATGCAGAAGAAGTACTGGTGGATCGACCCGGCCATCACCGGCGGGGCGGTCGTGTTGGCGATGGGCGTGGCGGCGCTGTCGGTCCGCCGGGAGCCGTCGGGCATCAAGCCGCACGAGGCCCCGATCGGCGTCCGCGACTACGTGTTCGAGCACAAACAGGCCGAGGCTCAGGAGGAACGGCGGCGGTACCACGAGGACGAGGACGAGGAAGACGAGGCGTATGCCTGACGGCGGGACGATACAACAAACCCGGCCTCGGCCGGGTTTGTTCGATTCCAGGGGGTTCTGATGTCGTCCCGTAAAGTCGCCCTCGTGACGGGTTCGGCCACCGGCGTCGGCCGGGCGTGTGCCGTTCGGTTCGCGAAGCTCGGCTACGCCGTCACGGTCAACTACTCGAAGTCCGCGGCCGACGCCGAGGAGACGGCCCGGCTCGTCGAGGCGTGCGGCGTCCCGGTGCTGGTGCAGAAAGCCACCATCGCGAGCGATGCCGAGGTCCGGGAGATGGTCGCCCGCACCGTGGAGGCGTTCGGCGGGCTGGACGTGCTCGTGAACAACGCCGCCACCACGCACTTCGTCCCGCACGACAACCTCGACGCGCTGACCGACCGGGTGTGGGACGAAATCTTTCAGGTGAACTTGAAGGGTACGTTCTACTGCTGTCGCGCGGCGGTGCCGCACCTGAAGGCGCGGAAGGGGAACGTCGTCACCGTGTCGAGCGTGGCCGGGCTGACCGGCCAGGGGAGTTCGATCCCGTACTGCGCGAGCAAGGGGGCGGTGAACACGCTCACACAATCGCTGGCCCGCGCGTTCGGGCCGGACGTGCGGGTGAACGCCGTCGCGCCGGGACCGATCCTCACCCGCTGGCTGGCCGGCCGGGAAGCGCACGTCGAGAAGTACCTGGAACTTGCGCCGCTGAAGCGGGCGGCGACGCCGGACGACGTGGCGGACGTGGTGCTGTTCCTGGCCGCGGAAACAAGCCTGATGACCGGGCAGGTCGTCGTCGTGGACGGCGGCCGGACGATGTGAACCCGTCGGCGAGTGGAAAAAGGGGTCGGGAGTCTTTTCGCGGCGAAAAGACTCCCGACCCCTTTTCCACTCGCCGACGCGCGGTTACTTGCGGTGGCGGATCTTGGCCCGCATCCGGCGCTTCTTCCGCCCGACCTTCCGCCGCCCGGTTCCCCGTCGTCGCCCCGCCATGTCGTGTCTCCGTGACCCGCGCCGAAAATTCGATAGACGGGCATCTTAGCCCGGCCCCCGCCGCGCGGCAACCGGCCGGGCCGGTTTCCCACCTGGCGGCGCAAAAATCACATCCGCGCCAACCCCGTCAGGACGACGCGAACCGCCACCCTCCCGGTGATTCCGCCGCCTTTATCGGTTGCGGCGGCTGACGCCGTTCAACAGGATAGAGCGTGTGGGACGGCCTCGGACTCGCCGGCCGGGGTTGTCGAAACCGGACGAATGAATAGACTTTCAGCCTTTATCGGGGCGAAATTTTCGGGTCCGGCCGGGCGTAGGGTTTGCACTGATGCGGTTCCAGTTGATCGACCGAATAGACCACTGCGAATCGGGCAAGTCCCTCCGCGCGGCGAAGTTCCTGGCCCTGGGGGAAGAGTACCTCGCGGACCACTTCCCCCGGTTCCCGGTCATGCCCGGCGTGCTCATGCTGGAGTGCCTGGTGGAAGCAGCCGCGTGGCTGTGGCGGGCGTCCAGCGACTACAAGCACTCGGTCACGGTCCTCCGGGAAGTGCGGAACGTCAAGTACGGCACGTTCATGCAGCCCGGCCACTGGATGACGGTCGCGGTCGATTTGAAAAAGATCGACGGCGACCTGGCGGTATTCCAGGGCAAGGGCGGGAACGACGCCGGCGAGCAGACGGTGTCGGCGCAGTTTATTTTGAAGGGCTACTCGCTGGCCGACCGCGGCCCGGCCGGGGTCGCCGCCGACGCGAAGCTGCGGACGCACTGGCGGGAGCGGTGGTCGCTCTTGACCGGCGAGTTGTACGCGAAGGCACAGTAAGTCGGATCGCGGGGAGACAGAATGCAGTTGAAGGACCAAGTGGCCCTCGTCACCGGCGGCAGCCGGGGCATCGGCAAGGCGATCGTCCAGAAGCTCGCGGGCGATGGCGCGAAAGTCGCCTTCGTCTACCGCGGCGCGAAGGACGCGGCCGAGGCGCTCGAAAAGGAACTCGGGGCCAACGGCAAGGCGATCCAGGCGGACGTGTCCGACCCGGCCGCGGCCGAGAAGGTCGTCGCCGCCGTCCTAGCGGACTGGGGCCGCGTCGATATCCTGGTGAATAACGCCGGCGTCATCCGCGACGGCCTGTTCATCCGCATGGAGGCCGACGCCTGGAACACGGTGCTGAACACGAACCTGAACGGCACGTTCGCCTTCTGCAAGGCCGTCGCCAGCCAGATGGCCCTGAAGCAACGCGCCGGGCGGATCATCAACGTGTCCAGCGTGGCCGCCGAGCACGTCAACCAGGGGCAGACGAACTACGCCGCCAGCAAGGGGGCGGTGAACTCGTTCACGAAAGCTCTGGCCGTGGAACTCGGCAGCCGGAACGTGACGGTGAACGCCGTCGCCCCCGGCTTCATCGCCACGGACATGAGCGAGGCGGTGCGGTCCAAGGCGGGCGATTTCATCGAGAAGAAGTTGGTTCCGTTGCGCCGCCTGGGGCAGCCGGACGACATCGCGAACGTGGTGGCGTTCCTGGCCGGGCCAGGGGCCGCGTACATCACCGGACAAGTCATCACCGTCGACGGCGGCCTGAGCCTCGGCGCGGTGACGGGTTGAGGTTTACGACATGACGCAAGACGACATCTTCCAGAAGGTCAAGGCCACGCTCGTGGACGCGCTCAACCGCGACGACGACGAGGTCACGCCGTCCTCGCGGTTGCAAGCCGACCTCGGCGCGGAGTCGATCGACTTCCTGGACATCGTGTTCCGGTTGGAGCGCGAGTTCGGGATCAAGATTCCGCGGGGCGAACTCTTCCCGGAGTCGATCTTCCAGGGCGACCCGTCGCTGGTGGCCGGCGGCAAGATCACGGACAAGGGCCTGGCCGAGTTGCGGGACAAGATGCCGTTCGCGGACCCGGCCGAGCTGGACAAGTTCGCCGCCGACCCGAAGCTCGACAAGATGGGCGACCTGTTCACCGTGAACCTGATCGTCCGCTACTTGAAAAGCAAGCTAGGGGTTTGACCCGAAAGCCCGCGGACGAACGTCCGCGGGGAGAGCACCATGCGCTGGATTTGGATCGACCGGTTCACGAACTTCGAGTCGAAGAAGACGGCCACGGCGGTGAAGAGCCTCAGCCACGCCGAGGACCACTTCGGCGAGCACTTCCCCGGCTACCCGGTGATGCCCGCCCCGCTGATCCTCGAGGGGCTGGCCCAGACCGGCGGCATCCTCGTCGGCGAGGCGAACAACTTCCAGGAGAAGGTCGTCCTCGCGAAGGTCCCGAACGCGAAGTTCCACCGCGAGGCCGTCCCCGGCGAGCAGTTGACGTACACAACCGACGTGCTCGACCTGCGGCCGGAAGGGGCCGTGGTGAAGGGCCGGGTGACGAGCGGCGACGACCTGATCGCGGAGGCGGAGATTTTCTTCGCCCACCTGGACCAGAACCGGTCGGCCCAACTGTTCGGCGACCACAACTTCGTCTTCAGCGGCGAGTTGAAGTACCTACTCGGCCTCGCCCAGCGGACGGCGCTCGGCGACGGGCAGAAGGCTTAAACTCCTCGTCCCGAACCTCCGGTTCGGGACGCCTCGCCGCAAACCTCTGGTTTGCGGGCACGGGCGGTTGCAGCCGCCTGCTCGCCGCAAACGAGACGTTTGCGGCGTCGCATCCCGAACCGGAGGTTCGGGACGAGAAGGCGTAGGCGAACGGCACGGCGTCAGCGTGCCGGTGGCGGCCGCCGGGAGCAACACCGGCACGCTGACGCCGTGCCGTTCGCCTGACCCTGACACCCGTGAGTTTGCACCCTGACATGCCTGCTTCGCACCGCCGGGCCGTCTTCACGAGCCTCGGCGTTATCTCCCCGATCGGCGACACGCCGGACACGTTCTGGGCCAACCTCCGCGCCGGCACTCCCGGCGTCCGCGCCATCAAAGCCTTCGACCCGTCCCCGCTGCCGTGCCGCGTCGCCGGGGAACTGCCGGAGCCGTTCGACGCCAAGAAGTACATCCCGGCCAGTAACAAGGACGGCCGCAAGTCGCTGAAGAACATGGCGAAGACGGTCCAGATGGGCCTCTGCGCCGGGCAGCTCGCGACGGCCGGCGGACCGCCGAAGGGGAGCATCGACCCGTTCCGGTTCGGCATCGAGTTCGGCTGCGTCATGGTCGCCAGCGAGTTGGAAGACCTCGCCGCCGCCGCCAAGCACACGATCACCGGCACGCCGCGGGCCATCGACATGGCCAAGTGGGGGCACGAGGGGGTCGAGAAGATCACCCCCCTCTGGATGCTCAAGTACCTGCCCAACATGCCGGCCTGCCACGTCTCGATCTTCTTCGACTCGCAGGGGCCGAACAACACCATCACGGCCGGGGACGCGGCCAGCTCGCTCGCCATCGGGGAAGCGTACCGCCTGCTCCAGCGCGACGCGGCGGACTACTTCCTCGTCGGCGGGTGCGACTCGAAGATCAACCCGCTCAGCTTCACCCGGAACAACCTGTTCAACCCGTTCACGCGGAAGAACGATACCCCCGCCACGGCCGTCCGCCCGTTCGACAAGGACCGCGACGGCACGGCCATCGGCGAGGCGGCGGTGATGTTCGGCCTCGAAGACCTGGCCCACGCCCGGAAGCGGGGTGCGACCATCCTCGGCGAACTTGCCGGCTTTGCCAGCGGGTTCGACCGCGGCCGGCGCGGCCCGGTGCTGGCCGCCGTAATCCGCAACGCCATGAAGGAAGCCGGCATCACGCCTGCGGACGTGGACCATGTGAACGCCCACGGCCTCGGCTCGCCGGAGTTGGACGCATTCGAGGCGCGGGCGATCCGCGACGTGTTCGGCACGGCCGTCCCGGTGTACGCGATCAAGGGGCAAATCGGGAACACCGGGGCCGCGTCCGGCGCAATCGAGCTGGCGGCGAGCGTTCTGGCGTTGAAGCACGGCGAACTGCCGGGAACCGTGAACCACGCGAAAGCGTCTGAGGACTGTCCGATTGCGGTTCACACGGGTGCGCCGCGGCCGGTGACGAAGCCGTATGCGGTGAAGATCAATTACACCGACCTGGGCCAGTGTGCGGTGATGGTGGTGAAGAAGTTCTCGTAGGGCGGGTCAAGGCTCTGCGCCGACCCGCCGGGGGTGACTGGGACCGACGGCGGGTCGGCGCAGAGCCTTGACCCGCCCTACAAGATGGCCGTGCGCGGTCGTCGTGACGGTCGGTTCGGCGGAGGGCGTTACGATGCCGGAGGCCGACGACTGGCGACTGACTGGTCAGGAGCGTTACCTCACCGGGGCGTCGTTGGAGTGGGCGGAGTGGCGCTCGCCGCGGCCCGGTTGGGACCACGACCACTGCGAGTTCTGTTGGGCGATGTTCGCCGGGCCGGAGTCGCCCGACGCCCTACACGCCGGGTTCGCCACGCCGGACCGGTATCGGTGGGTGTGCCCGGAGTGTGTGGCGGACTTCCGGGAGCGGTTCGGGTGGCAGTTGATTGGTAGCAAGTAGGCTTCCCTTTGGCGGGGGGGCCGGGCCAGTTCGAGGAATTCATGCGTCGTCGCGTCGTCATCACCGGCATCGGGTCGATCACCCCGATCGGCCACTCGGCCGAGAAAACCTTCGCCGCCGCCCTCGAGGGCGAGTGCGGCATCGACTACATCACCCGGTTCGACGCCCGCACGTTCCCGACGAAGTTCGCGTCCGAGGTCAAGGACTTCGACCTGAAGCGGTGGCTCCCCAAGACCGCAGACAACTACGCGAAGGCCGGAGAGAACACGAAATTCGGCCTCGTCGCCGCGAAGCAGGCGCTCGAAGACGCCGGCCTGCTGACCGGCCTCGACCGGACGCGGATGGGCGTCTACCTCGGCAGCGGCGAGGGGGCCGAAGACTTCTACAGCCTCATCGACAGCGTCGGCCGCGCCTCCGACGAGAACGGGTTCCGCGTGAACGCCGCGCAGTTCAGCTCCACGGCGATGGGGCTGTTCGACGGCCGCCGCGAGGCCGAGTTCGAGATGCACACGACCGCCGGCCACCTCGCCGAAGAGTTCGACCTGTGCGGCCCGAACTTCACCTGCCTGACGGCCTGCGCCGCCAGCGCCCAGGCCATCGGCGAGGCGACCGCGTTCATCCGCCACGGCGACGCCGAGGTCATGCTCGCCGGCGGCGCGCACAGCATGATCCACCCGCTCGGCGTGACCGGGTTCAACCGGCTGACCGCGCTGTCCACCCGCAACGACGCCCCGAAGAAGGCGAGCCGGCCGTTCGACCTCGACCGCGACGGGTTCGTCCTGGGTGAGGGGGCGGGCATGGTCGTCCTGGAGGACCTGGAGCACGCCAGGAAGCGGGGTGCCAGGATTTACGCCGAACTGACCGGCTACGGCACGACCGGCGACGCCTACCGCATGACCGACCCGCACCCGGAGGGCCGCGGCGCGGTGAAGGCGATGAAGGACGCCCTCAAGGACGCCGGGCTGACGGCCGACGACATCGGGTACGTCAACGCCCACGGCACGAGCACGGCCGCCAACGACGAGTGCGAAACCGCCGCCCTGAAGGGTGCCTTTGGCGAGAAGGCTTATAAGATACCCGTAAGTTCAAGTAAGAGTATGCTGGGTCATTTGATCGCCGCCGGCGGCGCGGTCGAGTTGATCCTCAGCATCCAGGCGATGCTGAGGAACGTAATCCCTCCCACGATCAACTACGAAACGCCGGACCCGAAGTGCGACCTAGACTACGTGCCGAACGTCGCCCGCGAGAAGGGCGGCATCCGGCACGTGTTGTCCAACAGCTTCGGCTTCGGCGGTCAGAACATCACGCTGATCGCCAGCCGATTCTGAGACGTTTTTTCCTCGCGGAGATTGGACCGGTGCCCGACTGGATGTACCTCGTGTTGATCTTCGTGTTCGGCCCGGTGCCGATCACGGGTTTCTTCATCCTGGGTTGTTACCTCTATTACCGCTGGAACTACGTCCACGTCATCACGCGCATCTTTGAAGAGAAGCCGCTGTTCATCATCCCCCGCGGGGAGAAAACGGACGCGGCCGAGGACGTTCGGATCACCACCGGCGACGGCCGCACCCTCCGCGGTTGCTACCTCAAGACATCGACCGACGACCGCAAGGGCGTCATCCTCTTCGGCCTCGAGTTCGGCTCCGACCGCTGGTCGGCGCAAACCTACTGCGAGAAGCTGGTCGCCGCCGGGTACGACGTGTTCGCCTACGAACCCCGCAACCAGGGGGACAGCGACAAGGACGCGAACTACGAACCGCTGCAGTGGGTGACCGACCGCGACCTCGCGGACGCGCGGGCGGCGCTGAAGTACCTGCACTACCGGCCGGACGCGGACCCGTTCGGCGTCGGCGTCTTCGGCGTCAGCAAGGGCGGCAGCCTCGGCCTGCTGCTCGCGTCCGAAGACCGGCTGGTCCGGTGCGTGGCGACCGACGGGGCGTTCGGCACGTACACCACGATGGTCCCGTTCATCCGCAAGTGGGTGAGCATCTACATCAAGCGGCGGGAGTGGGTCCGCCGCAACATCCCGGACTGGTTCTACGGCGGGCTGGCCGTCGCCGCGCTGGGCGACGTGGAGAAGAAGCGGCACGTCGCGTTCGTGAGCGTCGAGAAGGCGGTCCGGCGGATGAAGCAGCCGTGGCTGTGCGTCCACGGCGGCGGCGACACGTACATCAAGCCGGAGATGGCCGAGACGCTCTTGTCGCAGGCGAAGCGGGTGAAGGCGAAGGAACTGTGGCTGGTGGACGGGGCGAAGCACAACATGGCCCTGCACGTCGCCGGCGACGCCTACCACGCGAGGCTCGTGGCGTTCTTCGACCAGCACCTCGGCGGCCCGTCGCAGGCCCGCCGCGCGACCCTGAACCCGCCGGCGTCGCTACCGGCGCTGGACCTGCCGGCGCTGGAGACGGTGAAGGAGTGATTTTTGTAGGGCGAGTCAAGGCTTTGCGCCGACCCGCCGCGACGCCCCCGTACATCGACAATTCCCCCGCACGGTTGCCGTGTCCCCGGCGGGTCGGCGCAAAGCCTTGACCCGCCCTACAAGGCAGAAATCTTGCTCCGCTCCCCGGAACCTTCGGCGGGGTCGCGGGTTCTAAATCTCGTGTCCCCGCTTTCCGCTTGCTTTCCGGCGGCGGGCGGACCATGCTATACTTAAACCACACGCCGCGAACGAGTTCGGGCGTGCCCGCCGCGACGACCCTCCCGCCGATTCCATCCCGCCATCCGAAAGGTGCTCGGCCATGCCTTCCACCACTCCGCAGAGCGCGGCCCGCCGCGAGTTCATCCGCGTCGGCGTCGTCGGCTCCCTCGGCCTGACGCTCGGCGACTTCTTCGCCCTCCAGGCCCGCGGCGAGCAGAAGAACTACGTCAGCAAGGAAGGCGTCGCGAAGAGCGTCATCCAGATCGTGCTGCCCGGCGGCATGGCCCACCAAGAGAGCTGGGACCCGAAGCCGGACGCCCCGCTGGAGTACCGCGGGCCGTTCAACGTCGCGAAGACGAAGTTGCCGGGCGTCGTGCTGAACGAGAACTTCAAGGGCGTCGCCCAGGTCGCGGACAAGATGACGATCGTGCGGTCGATCGCCGGGAAGGAGGCCGACCACGGCCGGGCCAGCTACACGATGTTCACCGGCTACCGCAAGAGTCCGGCGATCGAGCACCCGGCCCTTGGGGCGGTCGTGTCGCACGAGTTCGGCCCGCGGAAGGACCTGCCGCCCTACGTGGCCGTGCCGAACGCCAACGAGTACGGCGGGACCGGCTACCTCGGCTCGCAGTTCGGGCCGTTCGGCCTCGGCACCGACCCGGCCCGCGGCAGCTACCAGGTCCGCGACCTGAGCCTGCCGCCGGGCGTGGACGACCGCCGGTTCACCGCCCGCCGCGAGATGCGGAACGTCGTGGACGACCACTTCCGCTACCAGGCCGGCAAGGCCGAGGCCCTGGGCGCGATGGACGAGTTCTACCGCCGGGCCTACGCGATGATCTCTTCGCCGGAGGCGCGGGCCGCGTTCGACATCAACAAGGAAACGGCCGCCACCCGCGCGAAGTACGGCAGCGGCGACGCTGCCGGCCGGTTCCTGCTCGCCCGGCGGTTGGTCGAGGCGGGCGTGCGGTTCGTGACCGTCTCCTACGGCGGCTGGGACATGCACGCCGGGATCGAGAACGCGATGCGGCGGCAGGCCCCCGGCCTGGACCAGGCGCTCGCCGGGTTGATCCGGGACCTGGACGACCGCGGGCTACTCGACAGCACCGTCGTGCTGGTGACGAGCGAGTTCGGGCGGACGCCGAAGATCAACGCGTCGGCCGGCCGCGACCACTTCCCGCGGGTGTTCTCGCTGGCCGTGGCCGGCGGCGGGTTCAAGCGGGGCCAAGTCTACGGCTCGTCGAACTCGACCGCCAGCGAGCCGGAGGAGAACCCGGTGCGGGTGGAGGACGTGCTGACGACGGTGTACCACCAACTCGGCATCAACGCGGATAAGGAACTGATGGCCCCCGGCGGCCGGCCGATCGAGATCATCGACGGCGGCGAGGTCGTGAAGGGGCTGCTGGGTTAAGCCGTCGCCTGTTCCCGCCTTCTATATAGCCGCCGGCTTGCCGGCGGGTTTTCTGAAAACCCGCCGGCAAGCCGGCGGCTATATATCTCTCGCCCGGAGCGTCCCGCGATGCGCCTGTCCCTTCTCGCCCTCGTGTTGCTGGCCGTCCCCGCCGTTGCCGGGACGCCGCGGGTCACGCGCCTGACGCCGCCCGGCGGGCAACGCGGCGCGGCCGTCACCGTCGAACTTGCCGGCCGTCACCTCGACGACCCGAAAGAAGTCCTCTTCTACGAACCCGGCATCGCCGTCGAAGCGATTGAAAAGGTCGAGACGACCGTGAACCCGAACGGCCGCCCCGTCCCGGCCGACCCCGGCACGCGGGTGCGGCTGAAGCTGAAGGTAGCCGCGGACGCCGCCCTCGGGGCGCACGGCCTGCGGCTGCGGACCGCCACCGGGCTGACCGAGTACCACCGGTTCTTCGTCGGACCCTTCCCGACGGTGGACGAGGACGAGTCGCAAGCGTTCCGCAACGACAAGCGGGAATCGGCCAAGAGCGTGCCGGCGAACACGACCGTGTTCGGCCGGATCAACGAGCCGACGGACGTGGACGTGTTCAAAATTGAAGTGAAGCGTGGCGAGCGCGTGTCGGCGGAAATCGAGGCCGCCCGCCTCGGCGTCGAGCGGGGCGTGCCGGACCTGCACGTCGCCATCTACGACGCCGACGGGACGAAGCTCGCCGCCGCGGACGACTCCCCGCTGTTCGTGCAAGACCCGGTGGTGTCCGTACTGGCGAAGAAGGACGGGCCGCACTTCGTTGAGGTCCGGCACAGCATGTACAACGGGGCGAACGAGCAGTACCGGCTGCACGTCGGCACGTTCGCCCGGCCGACCGCCCTCTACCCGGCCGGCGGCCAAGCGGGGACCGAGGTGAAGGTCGAAGTCCTCGGCGACCCGCGGGGCCAGTGGTCGCAGGCCGTGAAGCTCCCGGCCGCGGCCGGCAACTTCGACTTCGCCGTCGTCAGTGACGGCGTCTCCGCCCCGACGCCGAATCGGCTCCGCCTCTCGCCGTTCCCCAACGTCCTCGAAGCCGAGCCAAATGACACGCCGAGTTCATCCGCCGTCGCCAGCCTGCCCGCCGCATTCAACGGCATCATTGGGAAGCCCGGCGACGTGGACACGTTCGTCTTCCGCGCCAAGAAGGGCGAGCAGTTCCGCTTCCACGCCCTGGCGAACGCCCTCGGCTCCGCGTGCGACCCGGTCATCTGGGTGAAGCCGCTGTCCGGCAAGGGCGGCACGCTGCGGGCCACCGACTCCCGGCCGAACCAGCTCGGCTACGCCCCGGCGAACGGCCTGAACCGCGACACGCACGACCCGGTGTTGGAGTTCACCGCCCCGGCCGACGGCGAGTACGTCCTCGGCGTCGAGGACGAGCGGGGCGACGGCGGCCCGGACTTCGTCTACCGCGTCGAGGCGGCCCCGGAGGCGAACGCGATCCACACGTACCTCTCGCCGGAGGCCGAGAACCAGAACGCCCCGCAGCTGCGGCAGGCGGTTGTCCTCGCCCCCGGCAACCGGTGGACCTCGCAGGTCGGGGCGTTCGCCACCAGCCGCCCGTACAACGGCGAACTCGAACTCGTCGCCCTGAACCTGCCGGCGGGCGTGACGATGACGGCCCCGAAGCTGTCGCCGGGCATGACCCGCGTGCCGGTCGTGTTCGAGGCGGCGGCGGACGCGAAGCCGCAGGCGGTCCTCATCGACCTCGCCCTCCGGCCGGTCAAGGGCGACGCGGCGTTCGCCAGCGGCTACCGGCAGACGATCATGATGAACGGCTACGGCAACAACGACTACTACCTGCACGCGGTCGTGGACAAGCTCGCCCTCGCGGTGACCGACCCGGCCCCGTTCGCCGTCGAGGTCGAGGAGCCGAAGTCGTCGCTCGTGCAGAACGGCGAGATGCTGGTGAAGTTCAAGGTGGTGCGGCAACCCGGCTTCGACGGGTCGGTCACGGTCATGATGGACTGGCGGCCGAGCGGCCTGAACACCGGCACGCCGGTGACCGTCCCGGCCGGCAAGGCCGAGGGCGCGTACCTGCTCGGCGCGGCCCGCAACGCCGCGGCCGGGAAGCATTCGCTCACGCTCACGGCCGTCGCCGGCGGCAGCGGCCGCGTCCGCCGCAACGACGACACCGACCGCACTTACGTGGCGTCCAAGATGTTCACCGTGTCCGTGGCCGAGCCGCACGTCGAGGCCCGCGTCCCGCGGGCGTCCGTCGAGCGGGGCAAGACGACGACGCTGACGCTGAAGCTCAACCACCTGCAGAAGTTCGACGGCAAGGCGACGGTGACGCTCGCCCGACTGCCGCGGGGGGTCGAACTCGTCGAGCCGACGAAGGAGATCACGGCCGCGGACAAGGAGGTGAGCTTCACGCTGCGGGCGACGACCGAGGCGCTGGTCGGGAACTACCAGGGCGTGGCGATGGACCTGACGGTGATCGAGAACGGCCAGACCGTCCGCCAGCTCAGCGGCAGCGGCACGATCCGGGTGGACGCCGAGCGCGGCGTGAAGCCCAGCAAGTAATACATGGCCCGCAGATGACGCAGACTTCGACGCAGATGAAGAGGATCAGTACCAAGATCATTCTTCGGTCTTATCCGGTTTTCATCTGCGCTCCCATCTGCGTCATCAGCGGGCCATTCTTCCCGAGAGTTAACGATGCGTGATCGCTTCTTCGCACTCGTGTTGGTTGTCCTCGCCGCCGGGGTCGCGCGAGCCGACTCGCCACCGTCGCTCAAAGTCTTCCCCGCGAAGGTCGCGCTCAACGGCAAGGACGACCGCGTCAGCGTCGTCGTGCAGCACGTCGATGCGCAGGGGCTGACGAAGGACGTGACGGCCGCCGCGAAACTCTCCCTCGCGGACGCCGTCGCCACCGTCAGCGGCGCGAAACTCGCCCCGGCGAAGGATGGCACGACGAAGCTCCGCGTCGAGGCGGACGGCCTGACGGCCGAGGCCGAGGTCGTCGTCACGAACGCGGCGCAGTCGCGGCCGGTCAGCTTCCGGCTGGACGTGATGCCGGTGTTCATGAAGCACGGGTGCAACAACGGCAGCTGCCACGGCGCGGCCCGCGGCAAGGACGGGTTCATGCTCTCGCTGTTCGGGTACGACCCGGCCGGCGACTACTACCGGCTCACGCGGGCCGTCGTCGGCCGCCGGGTGGACCTCGCCGCGCCGGATAAGAGCCTGCTGCTGGAGAAGACCACCAACGCCGTGCCGCACACCGGCGGCAAGCTCTTCGACGAGACGCACGACGACTACCGCACGCTCCTCTCCTGGCTGAAGGCCGGCGCGCCGGACGACGGCAACGACACCCCCGTCCCGGTCGGCATCGAACTGCTGCCGGCGAAGGTCGTGTTCCCCGGCCGCGACCGGACGCAGAAGACGGTGGTGTTGGCGAAGTACTCGGACGGGTCCGTGCGGGACGTGACGCGGCTGGCGCTGTACATGACGAACAACGAGGCCGTCGCCGCCATCGACAAGGACGGCGTCGTCAAGGGCGGCGGCCGCGGCGGGGCGTTCGTGTTCGCCCGGTTCAGCAAGTTCACCGTCGGCGCGGAGGTCATCGTCCTCCCGACCGACGACCAGTTCACCTGGCCGAACCCGCCGGAAGCGAACTACATCGACACGCTCGTCTTCGACAAGCTCAAGAAGCTGCACGTCGCCCCGTCCGACCTCTGCACGGACGAGGCGTTCCTCCGCCGCGTCTACCTGGACCTCGTCGGCCTGCCGCCGACGCGAGAGGAGTTCGACGCGTTCCTCAAGGACAAGGCCGCGGACAAGCGGGCGAAGCTGATCGACGCGCTGATCGCCCGACCGGAGTTCGCGGACATGTGGACGATGCGGTGGGGCGAGGCGCTCCGTATCCGGGCGAATAATCAAGTGCCGCAGTACGGCCGCGACGCGAAGGCGATGTTCACCTACGCCCAGTGGGTGAAGGAACAGATGCAGCAGAACCGACCGCTGAACGAGTTCGTCGCGGACCTGCTCGTCGGGACCGGCAGCAACTTCAAGCAGCCGACGGCCAACCTGTACACGTCGTCGGACCGCATCACGCCGGAGAAGACGGCCGAGGACATCGCGCAGGTGTTCCTGGGGACCCGCATCCAGTGCGCCCAGTGCCACAACCACCCGTTCGACCGGTGGACGATGGACGACTACTACGGGTTCACCGCGTTCTTCGCCGGCGTCAATCTCAAGCGCGGCGTCGAGGGCCGCGAGGTGCTGGTGACGAACAACAACGGCAACAACACCGTCGCGCACCCGGTGGACGGCCGGCGGATGAAGCCGAAGTTCCTCGGCGGCGACGCCCCGGCGGTGGACGGCCAGGACCCGCGGAAGGCGCTGGCCGCGTGGCTGACGGCCCCGGACAACGCCGCGTTCCGCGAGACGATGGCGAACACGATCTGGGCGCACTTCTTCGGCCGCGGGATCATCGACCCGGTGGACGACGTTCGCATCAGCAACCCGCCGAGCAACAAGGAACTGCTCGAAGAATTGGGCAAGAAACTGACCGCGTACAAGTTCGACATGAAGAAGCTGGTGAAAGACATCTGCAACTCGCGGACGTACCAACTGTCCGTCTCGACGAACCCGACGAATGAGCTGGACGAGATTTACTTCTCGCACAGCTACGTCCGCCGGCTACGGGCCGAGGTGCTGCTCGACGCGATCACCCGCATCACCGGAACGGAGGACCGGTTCCCGCTCTCGCCGCCGGGCACGCGGGCGGTGCAAATCCACTCCGGCGAGGTGTCCACGTACTTCCTGACGACGTTCGGCCGCGCCCCGCGGGAGACGCCGTGCTCGTGCGAGGTGAACAAGGAGGCGAACCTGTCGCAGGCCCTGCACCTCGTCAACGGCGACACGCTCACGGGCAAGATCGCACAGAGCAAGCTCATCGCCGGGATGCTCGCGAAGAAGAAGACGCCGGAGGAGGTGATCGAGGAGCTGTACGTCCGCACGCTCTGCCGGAAGCCGAACGAGAGCGAGACGAAGCGGCTGCTGGACATCGTGAAGCGCGAGGTCGGCGACCCGAAGCGGGTGCAAGAGATCGTGAGCCTGCAAGCCGGCCAGGACCCGCAGTACGCCCGCCAGCAGGAGCGGCTGAAGCAGGCGAAGGCCGACGCGGCGAAGTTGCCGAAGGGCAGCCGGGAACTGGCCGCGGCCGAGAAGCTGATCAAGAACATGAGCGACAACATGAAGGCGACGGCCGAGCGGTACGAGACGAACGCCGCCGTGACGGTCTACGGCGACATCCTGTGGAGCCTGTTCAACTCCACCGAGTTCACGTTCAACCATTGAAAGACATTGGCCCGCAGATGACGCGGACTTCGACGCAGATGAAGAAGATGAAAACCAGAAGATGATTTATCCTCTTCATCTGCGTCGAAGTCCGCGTCATCTGCGGGCCATTCTTGGAAACCTCGACATGCTTCGACACTCCTTCGCCCTCCTCCTGCTGCTCCCCGGCCTCGCGACGGCGCAAGCCCCGAAGGCGGACGCCGTCACGTACAAAGACCACGTCCGGCCGATCCTCCAGAAGCACTGCCTGAACTGCCACAACGCGGACAAGGCGTCGTCCGACTTCGACATCACCACGTACCAGGCCGTGATCGCCGGCGGGTCGAGCGGCGAGGCGGTCAAGCCCGGCAACCCGGCCCAGAGCCTGCTCTACCGCGTGACCAACCACGAGGTCGAGCCGAAGATGCCGCCGAAGGCGAAGAAGATCCCGGACGCGGACCTCGCCGTCATCAAGAAGTGGATCGAGCAGGGCGCGCCGGAGACGGCCGCGGGCGCGGCGAAGGCCGCGTCCCGGAAGGTGGACGTGGACCCGGTCGCCGTCTCGCAGGCGAAGCCGAGCGGCCCGCCGCCGATGCCCGCGAACTGGGCCAGCGTCTCCCTGCCGCGGACGGCCCGGCCGCACCCGGTGACGGCGATGGCCGCCAGCCCGTGGGCACCGCTCTTGGCCGTCGCCGGGCACGAGCGGGTACTGCTCTACAACACGGACACGCTCAAGCCGGTCGGCACGCTGCCGTTCCCGGAGCGGATCCCGCACGTCCTGAAGTTCAGCCGCAACGGGAAGTGGCTGCTCGCCGCCGGCGGCCGCGGGGCGAGCGCCGGGAAGGTCGTGCTGTGGGACGTTGTCACCGGGAAGCGGGTCACCGAGGTCGGGGACGAGGCGGACAGCGTCCTCGCCGCGGACGTTAGCCCGAACCACAAGCTCGTCGCCCTCGGCGGGCCGGGCAAGCTCGTCAAGATTTACGACGTGGCGACCGGCGAACTCAAGCACAAGATTAAGAAGCACACCGACTGGGTGACGGCGATCGAGTTCAGCCCGGACGGGACGATGCTGGCCAGTGGCGACCGCAACGGCGGGGCCTACGTCTGGGAGGCCGAGACCGGCGGCGGCATGTTCACGTTAGGGGACCACAAGGACGCCGTGACGGACCTGAGTTGGCGGGCCGACTCGCAGATGCTCGCGTCCGTCAGCGAGGACGGCAAGCTCATCCTCTGGTACGCGGAGGACGGGTTCCCCACCCGCTCGATCAACGCCCAGCCGGACGGCAAGGCGACGAGTTCCTCGCGGTACAAGCTGCCCGGCGTGCTGTCGGTGGACTACGGCCGCACCGGGACGCTGTTGACGTGCGGCCGGGACAACAGCGCCCGCGTCTGGCGGGCGGACGGCAGCCAGGTGGCGAAGTTCGAGGGCTTCCCGGACGTGCCGACGCAGGCGGCGTTCGCCCACGACGGCGCGCGGGCGTTCGTCGGCGACTTCACGGGAACGGTCCGCGTCTTCGGGATGAAGGACGGCAAACCGGTCGGCGAATTGAAGCCGGACCGGGATTAAGACGACGTGCGATTCAACCGTAGCGGGCGGCGCGATCGCGCCGCCCGCCGCTTTTGACTGTTGTGGAACCCGGAGCGGTAGCGACGGGGTGTGGTACCACACCCCGTCGCTACCGCTCCGGGTTCCACAAATCGCTACGTCTCACTTCGGCCCTAAAGTTGCACTACAACAAGGGGGCTGCCTCACTTCCCCCGGAAATCTCCCATGAAAGTCCTCGTCGTGGACGTCGGCGGGTCGAAGGTGAAGATGTTGGCCTCGGACGTGCAGGAACCGGTGGCGTTCGAGTCCGGGCCGGACCTCACCCCCGCGAAGATGGTCGGCCACGTCCGCAAGGAGACGAAGGGCTGGGCGTACGACGTGGTCTCCGTCGGGCTGCCGTGCGTCATCGGGCCGCACGGCCCGGAGGCCGAACCCGGCAACCTCGGCAACGGGTGGGTCGGGTTCGACTACGAGAAGGCGTTCGGCAAGCCGACGCGGGTGGTCAACGACGCGGCCATGCAGGCCCTCGGCGGGTACGAGCAGGGGCGGATGCTGTTCCTCGGCCTCGGCACCGGGCTGGGGTCGGCGCTCGTCACGGAGCGGGTGGTCATCCCGCTGGAACTCGGCGGCCTGCGGTACGGGCCGGGCGAGCTGTTCTTCGACCGGCTCGGCAAGGCCGGGCTGGAGAAGTACGGGTTCGAGACGTGGGCGGCGACACTGACGGAAATCGCCGAGGAGCTGCTGGCCGCGTTCCGGGTGGACGAAATTCTGCTCGGGGGCGGGAACGTCGAGAAGCTGGAACAACTGCCGCCGAAGTGCCGCCGCGGCGGGAACCAGGACGCCTTCACCGGTGGGTTCCGGCTGTGGGACGAGTGGGTCGAGGTTCACAAGGAGCGCGACGAGCCGGTGCGGACGTGGCGGGTGGTGCGCTAACGGGGGACGCGATGCGGTATCAGGCGCTGGCGACGGACTACGACGGCACGATCGCCCACGACGGCGTGGTGGACGGGCCGACGCTCGCGGCGATGGAGCGGCTGCGGGCCGCCGGCCGGAAATTGATCCTGGTCACCGGCCGCGAGTTTGACGACCTGCTGAACATCTTCCCGGAGCTGACCCGGTTCGACCGCGTCGTCGCGGAGAACGGGGCGATCGTCTACGACCCGGCCACGAAAAACATCCGCGTCCTGACGGAGCCGCCGCCGCCCCGGTTCCTCGGCGCTCTGACCGAGCGGGGCGTGCCCTTCTCGGTCGGTCGGACCATCGTGGCGACGGTCGTGCCGCACGAGCACGCGATGCTGGCGGCGATCCGCGACCTCGGGCTGGAGTACCACCTCAGCTTCAACAAGGGGTCGGTCATGGCCCTGCCGTCCGGGGTGACGAAGGCGACCGGCCTCGTCCCGGCCGTCGGCGACCTGGGGATTCCGTTGGAGCGGGTGGTCGGCGTCGGCGACGCGGAGAACGACCACGCCTTCCTGTCGATGTGCGGGTGCGCCGTGGCGGTGGGGAACGCCCTGCCCGCGGTCAAGGACCGGGCCGACCTCGTGACGGCCGGGGCGCGGGGGTTCGGGGTAACGGAACTGATCGACCGGATGCTGGCCGAAGACCTGAAGGGGTTGGGGCGAGCGCCGGGATGAGTGTGGCCGTTTACTGGGGTGGCCGGGGCTGAGGCGTTGCGAATCCCCCGTGTGGCGCCCCCCGGGGATCGCAAAGCCACAGCCCCGGCCACCCGCGGAACGGTCAAATCGGTGTTCACCCGCGCGGGCGGTAGTGCGTCTTCAGCATCTTCTCCAACTCGGCCAGTTCGACCGGCTTGACGAGGTGGCCGTCGCACCCGGCGTCGATCGACTTCAGGTAGTCCGACTCCTGCCCCCACCCGGTCAGCGAGATGATAACCGGCAGCTGGCCGCCCGGCTTCTCCCGAATTCGCCGGGTCGCGTCCAGCCCGTTCAGCCGCGGCATCCCCACGTCCATCAGGATGAAGTCCGGGCGGAACTCGGCCGCCGCCGCCACCGCCGCCAGGCCGTCGTGGGCCGTCCGCACGTCGTGGCCGAGTAGCGCGAGCATCATCGCCATCGTCTCGGCCGAGTCCCTGTTGTCGTCCGCCACGAGGATGCGCCGGCCGGCCGGCGCGGCCGCCCGGCCCTCGGCCGCCGGCTGTGCCGCGGCGGCCCGGTCGTCCGGGACCGGCAGCCGGACGGTGAACGTGCTTCCTTGCCCGCGGCCGGGGCTGTCGGCCGTCACAATGCCGCCGTGCATCTCGACCAACCCCTTGACCAGCGCCAGCCCGATACCGAGGCCGCCGGTCGTCCGCTCGATGCTCGAATCGACCTGGGAGAACATGTCGAAGATCGACTTCAGCGACTCGGCCGGGATGCCGATGCCCGTGTCCCGGACTGCGACGACGACCTCGCCCCCCTCCCGCGCCGCGGTCAGCCAAATCTTGCCGCCCGGCTCCGTGTACTTTGCCGCGTTGAGCAGCAGGTTCGAGAACACCTGCGCCAGCCGCGTCAGGTCCGCGTCGAGCAGGACCGGGTCCGGCGGCACGGCGACCGTCAGCTCGTGCTTCGCCGCCTGGACGAGCGGCTGGGCCGTCTCGACGGCGCTCTCGACGACGGCCGCGAGGTCGATCCGCGCCCGCCGCAGTTCCATCTTGTTCTGCCGGATGCGCGTGATGTCGAGCAGGTCGTCGATCAGCCGGACCATGTGGGTCAGCTGCCGGTCCATCATCGCCTGCGACCGCTCCCGGTGCTTGCGGTCCTCGGACAGGCGGATGACCTGCAGGCCGTTGCGGATCGGGGCGAGCGGGTTGCGGAGTTCGTGCGCGAGCAGCGCCAGGAACAAGTCCTTCCGCCGGTCCTCCTCGACGAGTTGGTCGGCCTGCCGGCGGAGCACGTCCTCCATCTGTCGGCGGTCGGTCACGTCGAGGAACGAGCCGACGCACCGCACGGCCGCCCGCTCCTTCCCCTCGCCGGCGAAGAACGCCTGCCCGCGGACGCGGATCCACCGGACCTCGCCGTCCGTCCGGACAACCCGCTGCTCGACCTCGAACCCGCCCGGCCCGGCCGGGTCGAACGCGGCCTCCACCCGCCGCATCACCTCGGCCCGGTCGTCCGGGTGGAAGTGCGATTGCACCCGCGCGAACGTCGTGTCCGCGGAATCCCAGCCGTAGATGGCCCGGCCCGGCTCGTTGACCGTGACGCGGTCGGAGGCCAGGTCGATCTCGAAAAGCCCCATGCCGGCGATGCCGACGGCCAGTTGCAACCGCCCCTCGCTGGCGACGAGTTGCGCCTGCGCGTGCGCGACCTCGACCGCCTGCCACGCCCGCTCGGCGACGGCCTCGATGAGGTCTACGTCCTCGGGCGACCACGGCCGCGGCTTCCCGTCCATCACGTTCAGCGTGGCGACCAGCCGGCCGGCCTTCACGAGCGGCACGCTGACGTAGGCCCGGCACTGGACGGCCGCGTAGGCGTCGGCCGCGTCGCGGGTCCGCGGGTCGGCCGCCACGTCGGCGACGGCCACCGTCCGCCCGGCCCGCAGGTCGGCGATGACGGCCGGGCCGAACGACGCGACCGGGTACTGGCCGGCGATGCTCGGCACGCCGGCGGCGTAGTCGCCGCGGGCGGTCGCGACGCCGGCCGCCTCGTCCACGTCCGCGTAGGTGCAGCGGTTCGCGGCGAAGTGTTCGCCGAGGCTCGTCACGACGGCCGCGAGGATGTCGGCCGGCCGGGCGGCCGCCCGCGTCCGATCGGCGACCTTGACGAGCAGCTCCTGCCGCGTCTCCCGGGCCCGCTCGGCCGTCACGTCCAGCGTCACGCCGTCGAACCGGCGGGGCGTGCCGTCCGCCGCGTAGTACGTCCGGCCGATGGCCCGGACGTGCTTCACCGCCCCGGTTTCCGGCGCGACCGTGCGGTAGACCACGTCGTACTGCGTCCGGTCGTTGATCGACCGCTCGATCGCCCCGCGGGTCATTTCGCGGTCGTCCCGGTGCAGCCGGGCGTAGAACGTGTCGATGGTGACGTGCGCGGCCGGCGGCAGGTGGAAGTGCGCCTTCACCGTCTCGTCCCAGACGAGCACGTCGAACGGCAGGTCGCAGTACCAAAACCCGACGCCGGACGACCGGCGGATGAACTGGAACCGCTCCTCGGCCGCCCGAACTTCCTCCTCCGCCTCGCGGCGGTCGGTGATGTCGATCACCGACCCGACGTACCCGAGGAACGCGCCGCCCGCCGCCCACCGCGGCCGGCCCATGTCCAGCACCCACCGGTCCGCCCCGTCCGCCCGGCGGAGGCGGTGTTCGAGCGTGAACGCCTCCCGTGCGGCGTTCGCGGCCCGGAACTTCTCCCCGGCCGCCGCCCGGTCGTCCGGGTGGACGGCGTCGAGCCACCCGTAGCCCAGCCCGGTGTCCGGCGTCTGCCCGGTGAACTCGAACCACCCGCGGGACAGGAACGAGCAACTCCCGTCCGGGTCGGTCACCCACAGCATCGCCGGGGCGGTGTTCGCGAACTCCCGGAACCGCCGCTCGGCCTCGTACTTCTCGGTCACGTCCCGGAACACGAGCACGACGCCGTACACGTCGCCGGCCTCCCCGCGGATCGGGGCGGCGGAGTCGTCGATCGGCCGCTCCGTGCCGTCGCGGGAAACGAGGATCGTGTGGTTCGCGAGGCCGACGACCTGCCCGGTCGCCAGCACCCGCCCGACCGGGCACGGGACGCGGTCCCGGCTGCCGGCCGTGTGGATGGCGAACACCTCGTCCAGTTGCCGGTTCACCGCCTCCGCCCGCGGCCACCCGGTCAGCCGCTCGGCCTCCGGGTTGAGGAACGTGACCCGGCGGGACAGGTCGGTCGCGATGACCGCGTCGCCGATGCTGGCGAGCGTCGTGTGCCACAGTTCCTGCTGCGGCCGGTACACGTCCTCGACCGTCCGCCGCTCGGCCGCCCGCAGCTCCTGCGACTTCCGGTACAGGTCCACGAACACGGCCACCTTCGCCCGGAGGATGACCGGGACGAGCGGCTTGACGAGGTAGTCCACCGCCCCGAGGGCGTAGGCCCGCTCGATCGGGAACTCGTCCGCGTGGGCAGCGGTGAGGAAGATGACCGGCGTGTGCCGGGACCGCTCGCGGGACCGGATGAGCTTGGCGACCTCGAACCCGGACAGGCCGGGCATCTGTACGTCCAGCAGGACGGCCGCGAAGTCGGTTTCCAGGATGCGCTTCAGCGCCGCCTCGCCGGAGTTCGCCCGCACGAGCGTCTCGCCCAGCTCGCCGAGGATCGCCTCCAGCGCGAGGAGGTTCTCCGGCCGGTCGTCCACGAGGAGGATGTTGACCGGGTCCAATCGCGTCACGTCGTTCTCCGCGGCGGGCGAGCCGTGCCACTCGGCGTAGGGCGGGTCCAGGCTTTGCGCCGACCCGCCGGGGATCGGGCGCGACGGCGGGTCGGCGCAAAGCCTGGACCCGCCCTACTAGTTGAACAGGAAGTGGCAGATGTCGCCATCTTGCAGGACGTAGTTCTTCCCTTCGACCCGCAACTTCCCCGCCGCCCGGATCGCCTTCTCGCTCTCGTGTGATTCTAGGTCGGAAAGCGTGTAGACCTCCGCGCGAATGAACCCCTTCTCGAAGTCCGTGTGGATGACCCCCGCCCCCTGCGGCGCGGTCGCCCCGACCGGCACGGTCCACGCCCGCACTTCCTTCTCGCCGGCGGTGAAGTAGCTCTGCAAACCGAGTGCCCGGTACGCGGCCCGGACCAACACCGCCAGCGCCGGCTCCGCCAGCCCGGACGCGGCCAGCATCTCCCGCCGGTCGGCCGGGTCGAGTTCCGCGATCTCCGCCTCCAGCTTCGCGCAGACGGGCACGACCTCGGCCCCGACGTTCGCCGCGAAGTCGCGGACGGCCTTCACTAGCGGCCCGGTCCCGTGCAGGTCCGATTCGTCCACGTTCGCGACGTACAGGATCGGCTTGGCGCTCATCAGCCCGAAGCTGGACACGACCTTTGCCTCCGCCGGGTCGAGCCGGAGCTTCCGCAGCGGCTGGTTGGTGGCGAGGTGGGCCTGGCACTTGCGGATCACCTCCGCCCGCGCGACGGCCTCGGCGTCGCCGCCCTTCGCCGCCCGCTCGGCCCGCGGCAGGGCGTTGTCGAGCGTCTGGATGTCGGCCAGCATCAGTTCGATCTCGACCGTCTCGATGTCCGACACCGGATCGACCTTCCCGGCGACGTGGACGATGTCCGGGTCGTCGAAGCACCGCACGACCTGCAGGATGGCATCGACCTCGCGGATGTGGCTGAGGAACTTGTTCCCCAACCCCTGCCCCTCGCTCGCGCCCTTCACGATGCCGGCGATGTCCACCAGCTTCAGCGCCGTCGGCACGAGCTTCTTCGGCACGATGTACTTGCTGATCCGCTCGAGCCGGTCGTCCGGGACGGGCACGATCCCCTCGTTCGGCTCGATCGTGCAGAACGGGTAGTTCGCGCTCTGGGCGGACTTGGACGCGGTGAGGGCGTTGAACAGGGTGCTCTTGCCGACGTTCGGCAGCCCGACGATGCCAGCTTCCATGAACCCGTTGACCTCCAGGATTCGAGACGAAACTACTAGCATATGAACGGGTCCGACCCCCGGCCCGCGGCGTTGGCGACGGATTTGCACGCCTTCGGACACCTCCCCGACGCGAGACGCAACCCATGCCGACCGACCCTGACGCCGCCGCCCGCCACCGCCGGCGGCCCAGCCCGGTCCCGACGATCCTGGCCTTCCTGTTCGCGGCCGTCGCCCTCGCGTTCGTCGTCCGGGAGGCGGTGCGCTTCCTCGGCCCGTCGGCCCCGGCCAACAACCCGGACGCGGTCGAGCGAACGCCCGACCCGCGGACGGGGCACGACGCCGAGGAGGCGGAGGCGATCCGCGTCTTCAAGGACGCCCGCGAGAGCGTGGTGAACGTGGACACCGTCGTCCTCGTCCGCCGGCTGGACATGAGCGTCCAGGAACGGCAGACCGGGACCGGGTCCGGGTTCGTGTGGGACGACGACGGCCGCGTCGTTACGAACTTCCACGTCGTCAAGGAGGCGGCCGCGCGGCGGGTCGGGCTGCGGGTCGTCCTCGCGGACCGCACCGCCTGGGACGCGCGAATCGTCGGCATCGCCCCGGAGTTCGACCTGGCCGTCCTTCAGATCGCCACGCCGGGGCGGAAGTTGCCGAAGATCAAGGTCGGCCGGTCGAACGACCTGGAAGTCGGCCAGAAGGTGTACGCCATCGGCAACCCGTTCGGCCTCAGCCTGAGCATGACGAAGGGGATCATTTCCGCGCTCGACCGGGAGATCGACTCGCTGACCGATCAGACAATTAGCGGCGCGATTCAAACCGACGCCCCGATCAACCCCGGCAACAGCGGCGGGCCGCTGTTGGACAAGGACGGGCGGCTGATCGGGGTGAACACGTCGATCGCGTCGCCGTCCGGCGGGAACGTCGGCATCGGGTTCGCGATCCCGGTGGATACCGTGAATACGGTGGTGACGGAACTGATCCAGCGGGGCCGGGTGCTGAAGCCGGACCTCGGGGCGAAGTTCGTGGACGAGCGCCGCCTCCGCCGGGCCGGGTTCCCGACGGGGGTGATGGTTCAAGACGTGCTGCCGGCAGGAGCGGCGGCGAAGGCCGGGCTGCGGGGCGTGCGGGTCGATCCGCGGTCCGGCGACGTGGAGCCGGGCGACCTGATTTTGGCCGTGAACGGCGAGGGCGTGCCGACCGTCCAGGAGCTGACGCGGGTGCTGCGGAAGCACAAGATCGGCGACAAGGTGAAACTGACCCTCGAGCGGGACGGAAAGCAACAACAGGTGGAGGTCGAACTGGGCGGCGCGTGACGGGGGCGGAACCGCTCGCCGCCGTCAGAGTTTCAGGAACAGTTTCTGCCGTTCCAGGTAGCGCACGAACAGGTAGCACAGCGCCAGCGACACGGTCAGCCCGGCGGCCACGTACCACAGCGGCGCGTCCCGCGGGACGAACGGCTTCACGGCCGCGTTCACCAGCCCGTGGATGACGTACCCGGCCAGCGCGTTCGACCCGAGCGTCCGGAACACGCCGACCTGCCGCCCGCCGATGTCGCACGCGACCACGAACACCGCCAGCACGGCGAGCGAGAACCCGGCCCCGAACAGCGGGTACGTGACGCCCCCGGACCGCTGGCTCATCGTGAACAGGTTGTTCGTCGGCGGCTTCGCGTCCACGTGGACCAGCGGCGGCTCCGTCGCCGCGACGGTCACGGCGAACGCCCCGTAATCCTGGTCCATCGGCGCGAGCCGCAGGCACGAGAGGCCGTAGGCCAGCAGCATCACAGCCACGCCATACGCCAGGAGTACGCGGACGGCCTTCCCCTTGTCCGCCGCGGTCGTCACGAGGTCGTGGGCCAGCGACCCGACGAGCAGCGGGACGCACCACGTCAGGAACCCGAGCGGCCCGCCGTCCACGCCGTTCGGCGGCGTGTTCACCCACCGGTAGTACGCGACGTAGGACAGGGCGAGGTGCAGCGCCCCGGACGCGACGGCGAACGCGACGCGGACGCCCGGCCGGGCGGCGATCACCGGCAGCACCCAGAGGCACGTCGCGGCGATGTGGCCGAGCGTCTGGAAGAAGTCCTGCTTCGCCCACCGCAGGAGTACGGCGTGCAGCTGGTCGGCCGCATGCCAGGTCTGCCAGTTCGACCCGACGTTGTGGACGGCGAACGCGACGAGGGCGAGGGCGGCGGTGCGGCGGGCGGCGTGGCCGTAGGCCGCGGCCGGGCCGTCGGCGGCGCGGCGGCGGAGGAACGTCAGCCGGTACGCGAACCCGACGGCGAACAGGAACTGCGGCATGATCGTGTCGGCGTAGCCGCAGTACGTGTGGTGGTGCGCGAGCAGCGGCAGGTCGGCCCGGACGACGGCGAACGACCCGACGAAGTTGACGAGGAACATGCCGAGGACGGTGTACCCGCGGAACTGGTCGAGCGCCGCGAGCCGGCGGGGGTCGGGGGCCATGCGTGGGGACTCAGGGGGAGTCCGCCAGCGTAAGCGATGCGGCCGGGCGGCGGAAGGGAAAAGCGCGGCCGGCCGGTTCCCGGTTGCGACACGCTCCCGCCGCCCTGTAGTGTAATAGGAACCGAGGGCTTGCTCATGCGCCGGGCCGTGCTCATCGCCGTTCTCCTCGTCGCGGTCGCGCCGCTCCGGGCCGCCGCGGCCGACGGCCGGGAGTTGCTCAAAACCTACTGCTTCGATTGTCACGCCGGGGACAACCGCCGCGGCAGCTTCACCCTCGACACGCTACTCGACGCGAAGGACCGCACGGCCGACCGGGCGAAGTGGGAGAAGGTCCGCAAGACGCTCCGGCACGAGTTCATGCCGCCGGCCCACGCCGACCGGCCGACGGACGCCGACCGGCAGGCGATGGCCCGGTGGGTCGAGCGGGAAGTCTTCCGCGTGGACGAGAAGGCCCCGGACCCCGGCCGCGTCACCATCCGGCGGCTGAACCGGATGGAGTACCAGTACACCGTCCGCGACCTGTTCGGCCTCGACCTGGACCTCGCCCAGGAACTGCCGCCGGACGACACCGCCTTCGGGTTCGACAACATCGGCGACGCCCAGACGCTGCCGCCGGCCCTGCTCGAAACCTACTTGACGCTCGCGGAGAAGATCGTCGCCGCCGCCATCGTCGAGGGCGGGCCGCGCCACCCGACGGTGAACGTCCGGCCGTCCGCGTTCCGGCCGAAGAAGGGCGAGGGGAAGCGGGCGGAGCAGGCCGCGACCGTGGAACTCAAGCACACCGGGAAGTACAAGGTGGAACTGGAGTTCCCGCTCGGCGGGTGGCAGGAGTACGGCGGCGAGTACGAACTGACGGCGACGTTCGGCGGCCGTGAGGTCGTGACGAAGAAACCGGTCAGCGTCGGCGGGCAGAAGACGTACACGTTCACGGCCGAGGTGACGCTCGACGCCGGCAAGCACGAGTTGCTCACCGCCACGATCCCGACAAAGGCCGCCGCCGACGGCGAACTCCGGCCGCTGCCGCTGTCGCCCCGCGTCATCGTCACCGGGCCGCTCGGCACGGGCGTGTACGAGTACCCGGCGTCGCACACCCGCATCTTCACGAAGGGCGCGGCCCCGGCCGACCCGACAGCGAAACGCGAGTACGCTCGCGAAATCCTCGGCCGCATGGCGGGCAGCGCGTTCCGCCGACCGCCGACCGCGGATATGCTCGACCGGCTGACGGACATGGTCCTCGCGGACAAGTCGTTCGAGTCCGGCGTTGCGCAGGCGGTCACCGCGATCCTGAGTTCGCCCCGGTTCTACTTCCGGGCCGAACTCCAACCGCAACCCGACGACCCGGCCGCCGTCCACCCGCTCGACGAGTTCGCCCTCGCGTCTCGGCTGTCGTACCTGCTCTGGCTCAGCCTGCCGGACGACGAGCTGAGTGGCCTCGCCGCGAAGGGGCAACTCCGAAAGAACCTCGACGCGCAACTGCGGCGGATGCTCGCCGACCCGAAGTCCGGGAGGTTCTTCGAGGATTTCGCCGGGCAGTGGCTGCGGACGCGGAACATCATGCTCGCCCCGGTGTCCGGCAGGGCGCAGTCGGCCGTCGATCCGCTCCGCGGGCTGATGAAACGCGAAACCGACATGCTGTTCGAGCACGTCGCCCGACAGGACCGCGACCTGACGGAGTTGCTCACGGCCGACTACACGTTCCTGAACGAGCGGCTGGCCGCGTACTACCGCATCCCTGGCGTGAAGGGCGAGGAGATGCGGCGGGTGTCGTACCCCTCCGACGGCCGGCGGTCCGGCGTCCTCGGCCACGCGAGCGTGCTGATCTCCACGTCGAACCCGAACCGCACGTCGCCGGTGAAGCGCGGGCTGTTCGTGCTGGAGAACTTGCTCGGCCGCGAGGTCCCGCCCCCGCCGCCGGACGTGGGCAACCTCGAGGACGCGAAGGCCGACGGGAAGACGCCGAAGACGCTCCGCGAGCAACTCGCGATCCACCGCGAGCAGCGAAGTTGCGCCGCGTGCCACGCCCACTTCGACCCCATCGGGCTGGCGATGGAGAACTTCAACAACATCGGCTGGTGGCGGGACAAGGACGGCCGCGAGCCGATCGACGCGAAGGCGGAACTGGTCACCGGGGAGGAAGTGAACGGCCCCGCCGACCTCGGCCGCGTGCTGGCGGCGCGGAAGGCCGTGTTCTACCGGTGCGTGACGGAGAAGCTGTTGACCTACGCCCTCGGCCGCGGGCTGGAGGCGGCCGACGCCGTGACCGTGGACCGGATCACCGACCGGGTGACCGCCGCGAACGGCAAGTTCTCCGTGCTGCTCGCCGAAGTCGTCGCGAGCGCCCCGTTCCAGACCCGCCGCGGGGATTCCGGCGCGACCGCCGAGGCGGTCCGCACGACCTCGCAGCCGAAGCGTGCCGCCCCCGCCCACAAAATCGGCGACCTGGACCAGAAGCGACAAGTTCGTCCCGACAAGCCGTGAGGCCGACCATGACCCGTGCCGTGTTCGATTCGAGCCGCCGTGCGTTCCTCCGCGGGCTGGGCGTGTGCGTCGCGCTGCCGAGCCTGGAGGCGTTCGCGAAGGCCGCGGCCAAGCCGACCGCCCTCGCCACGACGGCCGGCGGGCGGCCGCTGCGGGCCGCGTTCGTCGGCTTCCCGAACGGGTGCAACTACGAGCGGTGGCTGCCGACCGGCGAGGGGAAGGACTACACGCTCAACGAGACGTTCGCCCCGATGGCCGACCTGAAGCGGCGGTTCCAGATCGTCACCGGACTGGCCCACGACGCGGCCCGCGACTGGGGCGACGGCCCCGGCGACCACGCCCGGTCCGGGGCGTCGTTCCTCACCGGCTGCCACGCCTGGAAGACGCACGGGGCAAAGCTGCAACTCGGCGTCTCCGTCGATCAGATCGCGGCCCGGCAGGTCGGCCACCTGACGCGGATCGACTCGTTGCAACTCGGCACGGAGGGCGGGCGGCTGTACGGGTCGTGCGACACCGGGTACGCCTGCGCGTACCAGTACAACCTGTCGTGGGCGTCCGAGACGCTGCCGCTGCCGCCGGAGGCGAACCCGCGGGCCGTGTTCGAGAAGTTGTTCGGCCACGGCGGCGACGGGGCGGCCGCGAAGGAGCGGTTGGCCCGCCGCAAGAGCGTGCTCGACTTCGTCCGCGACGACGCGAAGGCCCTCAGCCGCGACCTCGGCCGCACGGACCGGCAGAAGGTCGAGGAGTACCTCGCCGGCGTCCGCCGGGTCGAGGAGCAGGTGCAGAAGTACGAGCGGTTCCGCGCGCCGAAGCCGGGGCAGGTCGCGCCGCCGGACGCCATCCCGGACGACTACCCGGAACACCTGGCGGTCATGTACGACCTACTCGCGGCCGCGTTTCAGACCGACTCGACGCGGGTGGTCAGCTTCGCCGTCGCGCCGGAGGGGGCGAACCGGCCGATGCCGCACCTGAACATCGCCGAGGGCTACCACTTCCTGACGCACCACGCCGGGAACAAGGAGAAGAAGCTGAAGGTGGCGAAGATCGAGCGGTGGTACATGGAGCAGTTCGCCAAGTTCCTGGCCAAGCTCGACGGGATGAAAGAGGCCGACGGCACGAGCGTGCTGGACAACTCGATGATCGTGTACGGCTGCGCCATCGGCGACGGGAACAAGCACAACCACGACGACCTGCCGGTCGTCCTCGCCGGCGGCGGGGGCGGGGCGCTGCGGCCCGGCCGGCACACGGTCGTCCCGTCGCAAACGCCGATGACGAACTTGTTCGTGACGCTCCTGGACCGGATGGGGGTGAAGGCGGAGAAGGTCGGCGACAGCACCGGCCGGCTCGACGCAGTGTGAGGTCACTCTTTCAGTGCGGCGAACACGGCCGTCGAGATCGCGCCGACCTCCGCGAACCGGCAGTTCGTCATGACGACCACGCCGGTCCCGGCCCGCGGGTAGAGGACCATCCGCGTCGTCGCCTCCGGCTGGCTGCCGTTGTGCGACACCTTCAGCCCGCCCTGCTGCTCGACTGTGAACCCGAGGCCCCACTTCGTCTCCCCGCCGGACCGCAGCTTCTGCGGCGTCCACATCGCCGTCTCGGTCGTCGCCGTCACCAGCTCGCGGGCCAGGACCGCCCGCGCCCACCGGGCGAAGTCGCGGACGTTCGACTTGTACCCGCCGGCCCCGTGCTTCCAGTAGTGGGCGTCCTCGGCGGTGGGGGCGACGGCCCCGTCCTTGTCCTTGACGTACCCAGCCGCCCAGTGCGGCTGGCCCTTCGCCGCCACATCTTGCTGCAACGACGCGAGGCCGAGCGGCTTCCCGACGCGGGCTTGGACCTGCTGGTCGAACGGCTCCTTCCCGGCGCGCTGGACGACGGCGCTCAGCAGGACGTAGGCGTAGGACGAGTAGTCCGCCTTCTCGCCGGGCGGGAAGATCAGCGGCGACTTGTTGAACTTGTCGAGCGCATGCACCGGGTCGAGGTACGGGTCCGCCTCCTTGTACGTCCGGTCGGTGGCGACCACCTTCCCGTTCGCGTAGTGCGGCAGCCCGCTCTGGTGGCAGAGCAACTGGCGGGTCGTGATGACGGCCCCCTTGTCCGGGAACTCCGGCACGTACGTCCGCACGTCGGCGTCGAGGTCGAGCAGCTTCTTCTCGACGAGTTGCAGCGCGGCCACGGCGGCCAGCGGCTTCGAGTTCGACGCCCAGTTGAAGACCGTGTCCGCCGTGGCCGGCGTCCGCTTCTCCCGGTCCGCGAGGCCGTACCCGTTGACGTACGCGACCTCGCGGTTTCGGATCACGCCGACGGCGACGCCGACGACCTGCTGCTTCTTCATCTCGTCCCGCACGGCCCGATCGACGGCCGCGGCCTCGGCGGCCGTGAGCTTGTTCCGCTCCCCCTGGCCGAAGGCGGCCGGCGCGGCGAGGGCGAACGTAAGGGCGACGAGGACGCGGACCGGAACGGGCATGGGCTTCCCTCGGGGTGGTCTTGGGGCTGAGGCTACCCGCCGCCGGCCGCCGCGACGGCCCGGCGGGCCTCGGCCTCCCACTCGGGCGTGCACGGCTCGCACGCCGCGGCCGCGGCGTGGGCCTCGTCGAGCAGCCGGCGGGCGTCGGCCGGGCGGCCGGTCCGGGCGGCGACCGCGGCGCGGATCAGGAACCCGGTCCGGGTCGGGAACCGGCCGCCGCAGCGGGCCAGTTCCGCCTCCGCCTCCGGGAGCCGGCCGGCGTGGTAGTGGACGGCGGCGAGGGCCACGGCCGCGGCGGCGTCGCCGGGGGCCAACCGCACGGCCTCGCGGGCGGCGGCCTCCGCCCGGACCAGGTCGCGGCCGCCCGGCCCGTCCGCGTGGTAGCGGCTCAGCAGCCGGCTGCGGATCGCCCCGGCCGGCTGGGCTTCCAGTTGAGCCAGGTAGGCCCGGCCGGCCCCGGCCGCCGCATCCGGCCGCCCCGCCCGGAACGCCGCCCACGCCCGGAAGTGGGCGACCTCGCCCGGGCCGGTCGCGAACTCCGGGTTCTCCCCGGCCACGAGGTTCGTCAGTTCGTCCCACTCGGCCACAACGCCCGTGGCGTCCCCACCGGCGGCAATCAGCCATGCGGCCCGGCCGGCCAGCAACTCCAGTCGGGTCGAGCGGAACGAGAGTAACTCCAGCTTGTCCGCGTCGCCGGCCTCCGGGGCGGCCCGGGCCACCTCGCCGGCGGACAGGGCGAGGGCATCCTCGTTCGCGGCCAGTGCCTCGGCCAGCCGGCCGCGGCCGGCCAGCAGCTGGGCCAGCCGCATCCGGGCGTGGACCGCGGGGCTGGCGAGCCGCCACAGGTCCGGGCGTTCCAGCCGGCAGCGGTCGGCCTCGGCGGCGGCCCGCCGGTACAGGGCCTCGGCCTCCGCGAACCGGCCGGCCGCCGCGAGGGCGGCCCCGTACTGGGAGGTGTACGTCGCCGCCGCGTCCCGCACCCGCATGTCGGTCGGGAAGTCGGCCAGCAGCGCCCGCGCCGTCTCGTATGCCTCGGCGTCCGCCGCGTCGGCCGCGGGCAGGTCCGGCGTCGGGCTGGAACGAAGGGCCATGGCCGTGACGGACAGGGACCGGGCCACGTCCAGCCGGTGGAGCGGGTTCATCGGGTCGGCGGCGGCGACGGCGCGGTAGGCGTCGGCGGCCCGGCGGGCCGCCGACGCCCCGTCCGCCGGCCGGCCGAGCCGGGCGTACACCCGGCCCAGCCGCCAGCTCGCGTGGGCCAGGTGGCGGGTGGCGAAGACGTCGCCGGGGTCCAGTTCGAGTTGAAGTTCCTGTACCCGGACCGCCTGCTCCAGCATCGCCCGCTCGGCGTCGAGCTGCCCCGGCGTGGCGTAGAGGATGTCGTCCACGGCCAGCGTGTTCGTCGCCACCGCCCGGCGGGCCACGTCGGCGGCGCGGCGGGCGGCCCGCTCGGCGGCGTAGGCGCGGGCGAGGAGGACGGTCGCGACCACGACGGCCGCGGCCGTCGCGGCGGCGGCGGCGGTCAGCGCCCGGCGGTGGCGGCCGACCCACAGCCCGGCCCCGCGGAACCACCGCGGCCGCCCCGCCCGGACCGGGTAGCCGGCCAGGAACCGGGCCAGGTCGTCCGCCAGCCCGACGGCGGATGCGTACCGGTCGGCCGGGGCCGCCGCCGTGGCGACCGCGATCACCCGCCGCAGTTCCCGCGGCACGGCCCGGCCGACGGCGACCGGCATTCCCTCCTTCGGACTGGTCAGGGTCAGCAGTTCGGCTAGCGTCACGCCCAGGGAATACACGTCCGTCGGCGGGCGGATCGCGGCAGGGTCGCCGGCGACCTGCTCCGGGCTGCGGTAGCCCGGCGTGCCGACGCGGATGGCGTCGTCCGCGGTGGCCGGGTCGCCGTCCTGGACGGCCAGGCCGAAGTCGTGGAGCCAGACGTGCGGCCGGCCGGTGCGGTCGAATTCGAGCAGCAGGTTGCCGGGCTTCACGTCCCTGTGGACGGCCCCGGCGGCGTGGGCGGCGGCGACCGCCTCGGCCGCTTGCCGCACCCACTCGGCGACGGCCCGCGTGTACCCGGCCCGGTCGGTCGCGGCGAGGGCCGACACCCGCGCCGTCACGGCGGACGCCGGCTCCCCGCCGGCGGCGCGGACCGCCCGGAGGACGGCGGCGAGGGACTCCCCGCGGATCAACGGCATGGCGTAGGCGGTCGGCCCGTCCGGGCCGCCGACGGCGGCGAGCACCGGGACGATGTTCGTGTGGTGGAGCCGGGCGGCGACCGTCACCTCGGTCCGGAATCGGGCGACGGCGGCCGCGCACTTCCGCTGCTCCGGGTAGAGCATCTTCAAGGCGACCGGTCGCAACGGGTTGAGTTGGACGGCCTCGTAGACGACCCCCATCCCGCCCCGCCCGGCCTCCCGGAGGATGCTGTACCCGGCGATCGCGGTCGGCGCGGGGTCGGGGCCGCCCCGCGGGGGATCGCTGGCGGGCAGGCGGGCGGTCGGGAGCGAATCGACGGACGTGTCCGGGCGGTGGTTCATGAGGCCGGTCTGGCGAGGGACCGAACGAGTCGGCGGGGTTCGGCCCGATTGTACCACACCGGCCGGCCGCGGTGAAGCACCTCCCGGCAGCGGGCGGGAATCAGCGGCCTTGCCGGGCCGATGATGATTCGCGCGGCGACGGGGCCGCGGACGTTCACCCCGGAGCTGTTCGCTACGACCTGGAGGCCCCCGACCCCGGCGGCCGCCCGGCCGATGCCGCCCGTGACGAGGCGACGTGCCCGGCGACGTTCAGGTTTATTGTGCCCGGCTCCGTCTGCGAAACTGATCCGCCTCACGCCCGATACCGGCCGTCCGCTTCTGGCGTGTAGGGCCGGTGCCACTGGAGAATCTCGATTCGGTTGCCGTCCGGGTCGCGGACAAAGAAGCGATCCGCCGCCGCGATCTTGACCGTCTCGTCGATGGCCACGCCCTTCGCCGCCAGGTCGGCGTGGGCGGCGGCCGCGTCCGTGACGTGCAGGCAGAAGTGCCGCGGGCTGATGGTGTCGGGCTGCGGCTTCAGCAACAAGTGCAGGTACGTGCCGCCGAGGTCGTACCAGAGGGCGACGAAGTCGAACTCCCGCGGGGCCGGGATTTCCGTCAGGCCGAGCAGCTGACCGTAGAAGTGCCGCGCCTTCGCCACGTCCGTGACGAGGACGGAGCAGTGGTCGATGTGCGTGTAGCGGAACGACGACATCGCGAACACCTCACACGAGCGACGACCGGCTTTGTCCCCTCCCCCCTTGAGGGGGAGGGTTAGGGTGGGGGGTGAGCTTCCTCCCGATGTGAGGATCGCGTCCGAGGAAGGGAGGTTACCCCCCTCCCTAGCCCTCCCCCCCAAGGGGGGAGGGAGAAAATCATCGGATCGCA